>CANRAX010000077.1 GCA_947628635.1 uncultured Bacilli bacterium
CGTCCTTGACTAAATTTGATGAAAGACTAAATTTCACTTCTTTATCTTTAAACGCAATTTACTTTTTCATTTAACATAAATTTGTTTTTATTTTGTAAATCATTTTCTTATTATATTTTTTTATGTTATACTTTATTATATAAGATAGGAGTTTATATGAAAATAGAAAATAATCGAGCTTTTACAATGGTTGAGTTATTGGCAACAATAACTTTATTGGGATTGCTAATGGCTATTGCAATTGGATCAATTAGTGGCATTATGGAAAAATCAAAGAATGAATATTATAAAAATCAAAAAGATAATATTATTTTAGCTACTCAGTCTTATGTTCAAGATGATAGAAGCAAATTGCCAAAAAATATTGGGCAAAAAGTTAAGATATCTTTGAAAGAACTTTTAGATAAGAAGTATTTGAAGGAACCTATTAAAGATTATGGAAAAGAAAAATGTGATATGGAAAATTCTTATGTTGAGATAACTAAGGTATCAAAAAATGATTATTCTTATAATGTTATTCTAAATTGTCCTGCAAGTTCAGAGGATATTAAAAATGATACTCATGAACCTACAATTACTATTAATTTTAGTGGTACAAACAATGGTAATGCTAAAGCTATAATTAGTATAGTTGGTAATGATAAATTAGTTAGTTATAATTATATTGTATATTATAGAGAAAATTCTACTAGCAGTTATCGTGAGGCTAAAAATAGTGGAAGTGTTGCAGTAAATTCTAAAGATAAAGTAGATGTAAATGTCAATTTAGCAAGCTATTTGCCAGGTGAAATTAAAATTCAAGCTTCAGCAACTAATTCTTATGGTAATACTAAGAGTGCTAATAAATTTAAAAGTTATATTGATGTTACTCCACCTAAATGTGTTTATGGACAATATGAATATAAAGCTGGAGCAACTGATCATATTCCTTGGTCTAAGGATGAGTCGCGTACAGTTACAATTGGTTGTGAGGATGATGGTAGCGGTTGTGTTAAAGATACTTATTCAGTAACTTTTAAGAAATCAACGGAATTTAGCGAAATTATAATAGCTGATAAAAATGGAAATACTAATACATGTAAAATTGCAGTTTATTTGGACAATGTAAAACCAACATGTGGTAATATTGCAAATGCAGGAACTGCTGCTACTTGGAAAAATAATTTTCGAGATGTAACTGTTGCTTGTAATGACAATCTAAGTGGCTGTGAATTAAACACTTACACTAAAAATTTTACTGTTTCTAGTGGTCAAATTATTAGAGATGATTACATTCAAATAAAGGATAAAGCTGGTAATAGTGAAAATTGTAAGGTTGGAGTTTATTTGGAGGCAAAAAAACCAACATGTGGTAATGTTGCAAATGCAGGAACTTCTAGCACTTGGCAAAAAACTCCAAGGGAAGTTACTGTAGAATGTTATGATGGAGAAAGTGGTTGTCAAAAAACAGACTTTTCTAAAAAATTTATAGTTAATAGTGGTGAGGCTATTAAAAAAGATTACGTTCAAATAAAAGATAAAGCTGGTAATATTAAAGACTGTAGTGTTGGAGTTTATTTGGACGCTGTAAAACCAACTTGTCCTGATAAAAATTTAGGCTGGATTAGTGGTTCTCGTACTACTTCTGTATCGTGTAAAGATAGCCATAGTGGTTGTGTAAAAAAAACGTATTCTGTTAATGTAAAGTCTTCTGGAAGTAATAAGGTTACTGTTAAAGATAAAGCTGGAAATACTAATAAATGTACAGTCAAAGCTTTAATAGATTCAGCTCCGCCAGTATGTGGCTCTTATCAGTATGTTAATATAACTCAAAATGCTTGTACAGTTAGCTTAGTTTGCTCAGATGCAGGTGTTGGATGTACAAGTCAATATTATACTCAAACATTTTCTAAACCTAATTATGTTGGAAATATTGATATATTTGATAAATTAGGTCATTCTAGAACTTGTCAATTTCCTCTTGTATATGCTAGTTAATAGGTATTAAGTAAAAGGCATTATTGCTATAATATTTGGTTTATTATAATCTGTAATAATATTTTTAAGAAGGACCTACTTTATTTAGTTCGTTATTCGAATTTATTGTAAGAGAGGTTTTTCTTTTTTATATTTTCCCACATCTAGTTTACTACATCCACTTAAAAAAACAATTTTGACAAAAAATATATTGTTTGTTAGAATAAATAATTGTCACGTATATAGTGAGGTGTTTTTTAATATATGTTAGGCAATGATTATATTTTTGATTTAATAAAGAATAAAGACTTTGATATGATTGAACGTTTGATAAGTGAAGGTAGAGTTGATGTCAATCTTGTTGATGGAGTTGGAAATGATGTAGCGATGCGTCTTCTTAAAATAAAAAAATATGATTTAGTTATTTTGCTGATGAAAAAAAGAAGTTGGGATGTTAATAAACAAAATTATGAGGGAGATACTTTTGGCCATATTTTAGCACAAGATAATTCAATGATGGCTATAAAAATAATGGATGAATTAATAAACAATAAAAAATATTTGCCAAATATTAAAAATAAAAAGGGAGAAACAGCCTTAGATAAGGCAATTAATAATAATTATTTGGCTTATGCTTTTAAAATTTTGGAAGATAAACGATTTAATTCAATAGATATTGATTCATTTAAGAATTTGTTTTCTATTTGTATAAATAAGGATTATGGTAAATATTCTATGATTAGAAATTTAGAACTTATTATTGAAAGTTTGGATGGTAAAATTCTTAATGAAAAAATAAATAAAATGATTAGTGATTTGAGGAAAAATTTTTCTTTAATAAGAAAAGAAATTTTAAATAATAACAGTAATATTATAAAAGCCATTGTTGGAATTTAAAGGAGTGGTTGTGATGAATTTACCTAATTATCAAGAAGCAAGGACAAGAGATAAAAGAGATTATAAAAGGGTAGATTTTGTTTTTGATAAAAATATTAAGAATAAGTATAAGGGAAAAAAGTTCTTTTTGAAAACATATGGATGTCAAATGAATGAGCATGATAGTGAGAACATTGAGGCTTTACTTAGTGATCTAGGTTTTGAAAAAGTTTCTGATTATAATGATGCAGATTTAATTTTATTAAATACTTGTTCAATTAGAGAAAATGCTCATAATAAGGCTTTTGGAATGTTGGGTAGAATTAAACATTTAAAAAGTGAAAAAAAAGATTTAATAGTTGGATTATGTGGTTGTATGGCACAAGAAACTAGTGTTGTCGAGGAAATTATGCGTGATTATAGATTTGTAAATTTTGTGTTTGGTACTCATAATTTATATCAACTTCCAGATATTTTAGACAAAGCTATTTTAGAGCAGAAACAAGAAATTGAAGTTTTTTCTCGTGAAAAAGATTTAGTAGAGGGACTACCAGTAATTAGAGCTAATAACTATAAGGCTTATGTAAATATAATATATGGTTGCAACAAATTTTGTACATATTGTATTGTTCCTTATACTAGAGGCAGAGAAAGAAGTCGTTTAAAAGAAGATATTTTAGCCGAAGTTGATGAATTAATTAAAGATGGATATAAGGAAATAACTCTTTTAGGTCAGAATGTTAATGCTTATGGTAAAGATTTGTATGATGATTATACTTTGGGCAATTTACTTGAAGATATTGCTAAAAAGGATATACCAAGAATTAGATTTATGACTTCACATCCTTGGGATTTTACAGATAGTATGGTTGAAGTTCTTGGAAAATATCCTAATATTATGCCAAGTGTTCATTTACCTGTTCAAAGTGGTTCTAATAAGATATTAAAATTAATGGGGAGAAGATACACAAAGGAAAGCTATCTAGAATTGTTTTATAAAATTAAAAAAATTGTTCCTAATGTAGCAATTTCAACAGATATAATTGTTGGCTTTCCGGGTGAAGATGAAAAAGATTTCCAAGAAACACTTGATTTAGTAGAAAAATGTAAATATGATAATGCTTTTACTTTTATTTTTTCAAAAAGAGAAGGAACACCAGCTTGTAAACTAGAGGACAACGTTTCTTTAGAAGAAAAGGAAGAAAGATTGCAAAGATTAAATGAAGTTGTAAATAAGTATTTTCTAGAAAATAATAAGAAATTAGAAAATCAAGTAGTAAAGGTCTTAGTTGAGGGGGTAAGTGAAAAGAAGAAGATGTATTATGGTTATAGTGAGACTAATAAGTTGATTAATTTTTCTTCTAGCAGAGATTTACCAGTAGGTGGTATTGTTAAAGTAAAGATTACTTCAGCTAAAACTTGGAGTTTGGATGGCGAAGAAGTTGAATAAAGCGATTGATGAGTTGCTTTTAGCTATTAAAGAAAATGATAGCTATAAGAAATGTGTTGTTTTGAAGGAAAAACTTGATAAGAGTGAAGATGTAAAAGTGCTTGTTGAAGAAATAAAAAAATTGCAAAAAGAATTTGTTAGAACAGGTAATGAACAAATAAGAAAAGAATTGGATAAAAGAGAAAAATCTTTGGAAGAAATTCCTATTTATAATCTTTATATGAAAAATTTAGAACAAGTAAATTCTATGATTGAAATGCTTAAAAATGAGTTGAATAATTATTTTGATAATTTGCTTAATAGATAATCTATTAGAAATAAGTGGTTTTTTTGTACTTTTTTTATATAATTTGCATAAATTAAAGTAGGAGGAAACGTATGGCAAATTATAAAGAAATTGTTACTAAAGCAGTAATTGCTAAAGGTAAAAAAAGTTTTACAACTAAGGCTAGTGTTAATGTTAACAATAATCCTTCAACAATACTTGGTTGTTGGGTAATAAATCATAATTTTAGTGGTGAAAAATCTGGACATCAAATTATTGTAAATGGTAGTTATGATGTAAATATATGGTATTCTTATGATAATGATACTAAAACAGAAGTTGTTAAAGAAACAAATCATTATAGTGAAGTAATTAATATGCATTCTCGAGATGATGAATCAACAACAGAAGAGATTATTGTTAGAAGCTTAAAACAGCCTAATTGTATTAAAGTAGATATAAATGGAAGCAATATTGAATATGTTGTTGAAAAAGAATTAGGTATTGAACTTGTTGATGACGTAAAAGTAAAAGTAGAAGCTAGTGGTGATGAAGATCCATGGGATGAAATAATTGAAGAAGAAAAAGTAGAAGAAACAGAAAAGAAAATTGATGATGAAGTAAAAGAAAATTATATAGATGAAGCAATTTAAATGCTTCAGACTGTTGACAAATGAAAATTTAAAAACAGTCTTTTTATTTTTTAAAATATAATTTATAATATAAGTGCGAGATATGACTTAATCTAACCAATTATTGTCACATATATCTCGCTTTTTTAATGCAAATATGAGATAATATAAT
>CANRAX010000078.1 GCA_947628635.1 uncultured Bacilli bacterium
CAATGTGCAATAGATGAGATAAATAGAATGATAAAGTGAGGGAGTAAGATGAAGAAGATAAAAGCAAATAGAAAGATGATAATAGGAGTAATAATAGGGATAATAATATCAGGAGTTACATCTTATGCAGTAGCGGCAACATTAATAAATAGTCAAGATGTAGTATATGATGATAAGACATCAGGATTAGGAGTAAATAATGTTCAGAGTGCGATAGACAAGACATGTTCAAATATAGATACAAGGTTATCGGAAATAGAAGATAATTTATACAAAGTTCAAAATATGTACAAAATACAAAACTTTACTTCCTCAAAAACTATGGCTTATACAGGCGTTTCTATAACATTGCCTAGCAATTCTTATTGTGCAATAACTGTTGGGGCTTTATGGACTGTTGGGGCACCACTTAAAATACTATTAAGTTATAGTCCAACTGTTAAAACACAATCCGTAGCATTTTTAGGAGGAAATAATGATTTAGATGCCGGACATATATCTGTTTCTCATATTACTTTAACAGGTAATTCCCAAACATTTTACGTGTGGGCTCAGTATACTAATGTTGGTTCAAATCAAGTGGAAGTTAGTGGCTTTTGTGCAACAAAAATTAAGCAGTAGGATAAATTTATATAAAAAATATGAATATTAAAAAAAGAGATAATTGCATATATAATGATTATCTCTTTTAGTTGAAATATTAAGATTTGTGTATTTTGTTTAAAACTTTAATTATATAATCTACTTTTTAAATAAAAATCAATTTCAAAAAGAAATATTAATTCTTCAATTAATAAAAAAGTCCTATACTTTTTTGACATTTTTTGATAAAATCTTAAATAAGGTGGTAGATACTATATGAATGTAAAAAAAATTTCCTATATATTATTAGCTATTAGTTTTGTTATGATAATTTCAGGTGGTGTTTCATCATTCTTAATGGGATTAAGAACCGATAAACAAATGATAAATAAAAGGATGATAGATGTCTCAAATGAATTTGAAGATTTTAGTACTAATACATCTTTATTCGAAACAGCAAGAGATAATTTATATGAAGAAATATTATCAAATCTTTTTTTTGATACCATGCAACAAAATGACCAGATAGCTAAAACAAGATTTTCAAATTATGAAAATATGGTTGACGAAATTTCTAAACAAGTAAAACAATTAGATCATTTATGCAGTGATGTGTATTATCCCGACAGTTCAGTAAATAATAAATGTAGTAATTATCAGCTTATTTATGAACAAGTAGTTAATTACTTTATAAGCGATGTAAAAGTTTATAATGAAAATATTAAAAAATTTAATGAATATCAAAAATCAATATACAGTGGAGTTTCTCTAGAAGAATATTCTACAACTAAAAAATTTATTGATTACAATAAAGATAAACAATATGACGGTAAAGAGGCTTAATATGAAGAGAAGTAGTAAAAAAAAGTGGTCTTTAAAAAGAAAAATAGTTACTATTAGTTGTGTAGTAATAAGTCTTTTCGCTTGTACATTTTTATTTCTTTTTTATGGACCTTGGGATGGTTTTAGAAATTTTTGGATAACAAGTGCTATGACAACTTTAAGTCATCAATATTTAGCTACTTGGTTTTATGATGATGAAACTATTCAAAAAGTTTTAGCCAACAATAAAGTTTTGGAAGTTGATGAATTTAGTGATCCTAATATGATTAAGTTTCGTAAATATACTACCACAATATATAGAAATGAATATGAAAAAGAAATATTAGTTCATGATGATAATGCTCTATATAAAGTTATTGATATCAAGGGTGATGGTTATCAAGGTTTTCTAGTTGCTATTTATGATCCTTCTAAAGTTAAAGTGGCAACGACAGCTTATTTAAACCGTCGCGGAGAGGATATTTTGACAGTCGCTAAAAGAGAAAATGCTATCATAGCAATGAATGCTGGTGGTTTTTATGACCCTGACTGGAACTCTAATGGAGCTATCCCTCACGGGACAGTAATAAAGGATGGAAAAGTAGTAAGTGATTATATAGATGCAAATATGGGTGGAGGATTTATTGGTTTTACTTTTGATAATAAATTTCTTTTAGGAAAAATGACTAAAGATCAAGCTTTAAAAGTTGGTTATAGAGATGCAATTGAATTTGGCCCTTATCTTATTGTTAATGGAAAAAGATCCTTTATAAAAGGAAATGGTGGCTGGGGAATTGCTCCAAGAAGCGCTATTGGTCAAAGGCAAGATGGTATAGTTCTCTTCTTAGTAATTAATGGAAGATTGGCTACAAGCCTTGGTGCCGATATGGTTGACCTAACTGATATCATGGAAAGATATGGTGCTTATAATGCAGCTAATTTAGACGGTGGTTCTTCATCTGAGTTAGTTATTAATAATCAAATTATTAATACACCAGTTGCTGGTGGCAGAAATGGTTTAAGAGATATGTCTACTTTTTGGATTGTAAAAGAATAACATGTTGCTCTTTTTACTTTTATATATTCTAGAGAGGTGAAGCTATTTGAATATTTTGGATTTAACAAGTACTTGTGGAAGTATTGGTTTAGCAAATTTAATTTCAATTGCGAAAACAGCTTTGACTATTATTCAAATTGCTGGCCCTATTATGGCTATTATAGGTTTAGTTAGTATTTTTATTAAATTAATGAGTAATCCAGATAACAAAAAATTAAAAAATGCTATAAAAAATTGGCTAATTGCCTTTTTGATGCTTTTTTTAATACCTTTGATAATAGATGTTGTTATGGGTAAACTTGATGATACCTTTACATTAACAGCCTGTTGGAATTATGCTGAAAAAATAAAATCTTCCGGAGATGTTTCTTTTATTCCTGACGATGATGAACATAGACAGCATATAGTTGATCCCGGTGATTATGAAAGCGGTGACGAAAAAGCAGAAAGTGATGATTCAGATTCAGAAACAGATTCTGATTCAGTAACTATCAATAAACTTATCTTTATAGGCGACTCTAGGACAGTTGGCATGAGAAACGCTGTTGGTTCTAATGATATTTGGAGTGCTGAATCAGGAAAGGGTCTAGATTGGATGAAATCAACTGGTGTCCCCAAAGCGGAAAGTTATGTTTCTGATGGAAGCGCTATAATAATTCTAATGGGAGTGAATGATTTATATAAAATTGACAGTTATATATCATACATAAATGGAAAAGCCAGTGATTGGGTTAATAAAGGTGCTGCCGTTTATTTTGTTTCTGTGCTACCTACTAATGGCAGTTATGACCAATTAAATTCAGAAATAAATTCCTTTAATAATAAAATCAAAAAGAATTTAAAATCTGTTAAATTTATAGATACAAATAGTTACTTAAAATCAAATGGTTTTAAAACAGTTGATGGTCTACACTACGATAATGCTACTTATAAAAAAATATATAATCATATAAAAAATAATCTTTAAGAAAAGTACATTTTTCAAAAAATGTGCTTTTAAAATGCCTACAATTAAGTTGAAACTTATTATTAAATTTGCTATAATTTAAAAGATTGAGAGGTTAGTTTAATGAGCAAGATAAAAAAACAAAAGAAAACTAAACCCATTGGCAGAATAGAATTTATATTTAATGTAATAAGTTTATTAGCGGTTATAGGTATTGGAATTTACTTTGGTGTTAGAAGTTTTTACTACTATAATGTTGAAAATTTTCACATTGCTCAAGGTAATAAAACATTGAATGGAACTATCATTAATAATACTAAAGTAACTGATGGTGAAGGGTTGCATCATGATAAAAATGGTTATTATTATAAAGGTAAAGTATCAAATAATTATGTAAAATTTGCTAACCGTCTTTTTAGAATTATTCGTATTAATAAAGATGGTAGTGTCAAAGTCATAACTGATGATATTGTAACATCATTTATGTGGGGAGAAGAAAGTAATTATAATAGTTCAAATTTAAAAAAGTGGCTAAGTACTGATAATAAACTAGGAGTTTATTACAATACTCTACCTAGTCCACATAACTATTTAGTAAAAACTGAATATAGTGAAGATTGTTTAAATAATACGAAGGTTATAGCAAATAAAGTAAAAAGCAAGGATTATATAACTACTTTAACTATTGAAGATTATATTAACGCAAACGGTAAGGATAGCTTTTTAAATAATGGACATGCTTTTTGGATTTTAGGTCAAGATGATAAAAAAAATAATCTATATATTGATATCGATGGAAGCATACAAAGTGCCCCAAGTTATGAAGCATATGGTTTACGAGCTATTATGACCTTAAAAAAAGATTTGAATATCATATCTGGCAATGGATCTTTAGAAAATCCATATCTTATAAAACAAAGCAAAGGTACAAATTATGTTGATAATTATATAAAATTAGGTAATGATACCTGGAAAATTAATTATGATGATGGAATTACTTTAAAAATGTATTTAACAAGAACTCTAGACAACATCGGTTCTGCCTATGAAAATTTAAGTAATTTTTTTAATTATATTTATTATCCAAATTTACCCTATAATAGTGTAATTAATGATACACCTTTTCCAATTGGAGAAATTAGTGAAGAATTTTCTTACGATTATAGTAATATTTATTCAAATACTATATACTATAGAGTAGGTATGTTAAATATGTTTGATTATTATTCTGGAGGCCTTGATAATTTTTATTTAATGAATACTACTTCAAGCATTGGTAATATGGTTTATGTTTATCATAGTAATGGTATTTTAGAAGAAGTTATGTCTAACGAGCAACAGCTATCAATACCAGTTATTTCTATTAATAAAAATTTAATTAAAAATGGTGATGGTACTATAAATAATCCATTTACAATATAAAAAATGTCATAAATAATTTTTCTCATACTTGAATTAATGTTTAGTGTAAAAAATGGTTAAAAGCAATTTTTTTACACTAATTTTTTTTACGATTTTTTTTACGGTCTATTCTTTTTTATTTTTGTGCACGAAATTTCACTTGACAAGACCCGTCGGGGGGGGGGTATTATATGAATAGAAAAAAATAAGGATTGTGTGGAAAAGCTGGTGATACAAATTGAAGAATGCATATAGATATTTAATAGGAACAATAATAGGAATAGTTTTAGTAATAGGAATATCCGTTTATGCTGTAACAGCCGTAATAGAAAGTAGTGAAGTAACTTATAATAATCAAACAAGTAAAGGTGGCTCTACCAATGTTCAAGGTTCAATAGA
>CANRAX010000079.1 GCA_947628635.1 uncultured Bacilli bacterium
TATAAAACTTGGAATAAATATCATCCAATAATTCAAGCTACGTTATTGCATGGTGAACTTGTTAAAATTCATCCTTTCGTTGATGGAAATGGAAGAACATCAAGATTAATTATGAATTTAGATTTAATGAAACATGGATTTAAACCTGTAATTATAAAAAAAGAAAATAGATTACAATATTATGAAGCTTTAGATAAGGCCCATACAACGAAAGATTATACTGATTTTGTTAAATTGATAAATGAATTAGAGATAGAAATGTTAAAGAAATATTTAGAATTATTGTAAGAGGACAAAAAATTATAGTAGCAATAATAACACAAATACTATAAATACTACAAATATTGACGTATGCTTAACTTATGGTAGCGGAAAGAATTATAAAAATTGTTGTGGCAAATAGTAGGCTTTATAAGATTTTGCAAACGATTGGTACTAAAAAACAAAAATAATCAAAATTTTCCTCATATATAACTCGTTTTTTGAAAATAGAATAATTGGGAGGTATCAAAATGCGGATAAATTATTCTTATGAAGATGTCATAAAAGGAGAAAAATCTATATTCTTGGCTGGACCAACACCAAGAGATAAAAAAGTTTTTTCATGGCGAGTAGAAGCATGTAACATTTTAAAAAATATAGGCTTTGAAGGCATAGTTTATGTTCCTGAATATTCTAGTTGGAAACCAAAGGAGAGTTATGTTGATCAAGCAATGTGGGAAAGAATAGCGCTAACTGAAGCAACAATTATAGTATTTTGGATTCCAAGACATTTACCAGACATGCCAGCATTTACCACTAATGTGGAATTTGGATATTGGTTACATACAAAAAAAGTAGTATATGGAAGACCTAATAATGCTGAAAAAATTAAATATTTAGATTGGCTTTATGAATTAGACTATGGTAATAAACCAATAGATAATCTTCATAAATTATTACAATTAGCAGTTAAAAAACTAATGAAGAAAAATTAAATAAATTATTAACAAAATAATAATTTAAAGAAAAAATATAAAATAGGAAGGTAATAAATTTATGAATTATATAAAAGTTAAATCAAAGATTATTATCACTTGAAACTAAAAGACAAATATATTGTAATAGCAATGAATAAGTCTCTTAAAGACCAACATTATATATTTATAAAAATTATGAACTTAGTGACAAATATATGAAAATACGTGAAATTTAACAAGAAAAACAAAAACTATAAGCAATAAAAAAGTTACTTATAGTTTTTATTTATTATCTTTCTTCGGCAGTATTGGCAAATGCCAATTTGTTCAGTTATAACATTATCTCCACCACAATATGGGCATTTAATAAAACATGTACGTTTGGCTTTTTCCTGTTTTATTCTCATTTTTAAATCATTTTCTTTCTTATATTCATTTTCAAAAGCTTCTTGCATTTTTATATATTTACTTATGCCAATACCTAACTTATCAAATAAATATTTTAAAGTTAAAGATACTATTAATATTACAACAGAGATAATTATTAGTAATTTACCATATTTAATAAATTCTAATTTATAAATTTTTGCTTCAACAATTTCTTTTAAAAAAGGTATATTAACATTTTTAAGTTTTAAAAATTGTAACACTTTATCTAAAATCATAGGAATAAGAATAATAATTCCTAAAACAAAAAATAGTAAAACTATTCTTCTTTTTTTCTTTACATCACCATCTAAAAATCTTATTAATAATAAGCATATTCCTAAAATTGGAATGAAAAATAAAGTAACTAAAATAACAGGAATAGACGATATTATTTTAATAAACCAATTCATAATAATTCACCTCATATCTAAAAAAGATAACTAACTTAAACTAACTAATTAGTTATCTTTTTACTTTTTTAAAACATTATTTTTAATAACATTAACAACAGGATTACTATCGGCAAATACCTCAATCATATTATCTACTGTGCTTTGATTACCAACAGAAGAATCATTGGCACCCCTAATCCTAGCTCTAGTTAAATTATTTTCTGTTTTCATAAAATTATCAACTCTTTGCAAATTCATAACATTAGTTTTTGTTTCCGTTTCATACTTATGTCTTGCAGCTTTATTTCTATATCTAGAATAAATAATAAAATAGTATACAAAACCAATAAATAAAAATAGCCAATTATAGTCAAAGTCAATATAAAGCATAGCTAAAATACCAACAATTTCCAAAATCAATGAAATAATAATTAACTTAGGCATATAAATAGGAACACTACCCATCGTTTCCTGTGTTCTAGCATTAACTGCTACGTAATGCAAAATCTTTTGACTTCCCTTAACTTGCATATAACTATAAAGCCAAACTGGCAAATAAGCAGATTTCCACATTTGACCTTTTATATCTAACCTCTGATTACTCCAAGCAACACCGCGATCATATTGCTTCAAAGTATCATGAATGGAAAACTTAGCTATATCTTTTGCTTCACTATCAACAATAGGCTTTAGTTGTTCAATATTTATATCCCTTTTTTCTGAAGAAAATCCTCGCAAATAATTTGCATCAAATTTAACGCAATTCTCCAAATCAAAAGGCATAATAGCATTAATAACATTATTGGTTTTGCTAGCGTTATTATTATCTAATTTGTCTCCACTAGACTCTATTGTTAAGCCTTCAATAGTTAAATCAAAATCTCTTTCAACGTGATACAAATCCGCATCATAATAAGTTATATTATTATCACTATCAAAGTGAGTTCTTTTTAAATGCTCACCTTCACCACTTAAAAAAGCATGTGAATTTATATCAACAATCATATAAGGTAAATAAACACCCATTATATTATCAGTTGTGAATTCTTTTCTAAACTTTGGATGTGCATAAAACTTTCTCTTACCAACAAATTTTTCAATATCATTCCTAGCAACATCTTTACTAACCTGAAAAGGTAAAACCATATCCGGTATAGCACCATTTGGAATTTGCTGATTAACTGATAAAATGTTTCGACACCAGTGACATCTAGCTTGGGCTGCGGAGGCAGTATCAACTACAACTTCCGCTCCACAACTATTGCATTTAAAAGTAACTATATCACTACTGTCAGCAACAATATCTTTAGCTCCACTAGCATAAAATTGTCCTTGCAAATTACCTAAATCATTTTGCAAATCATCAAACTTAACTGACTCAAATTCATTTCGGCAAAAGTTACATCTTAGTTTTCCTGTTTTAATATTTAAACTAATATCTGTTGCTCCACATTTTGGACATTTGTTTTGCCCATCTTTAGCTAAAGTATCAGTTTGAACTATCGTTTTACTATCTAAATTTTTTTTAACTGTTTCCACAGTATTATTTTCATTTTGCATGAACTAAATACCTAATATTTGCTTTTTAACCTTATCATAATCTTCTTGTGTAATAGCACCTGCATCAAGCAATTTTTTCATTTCTAAAAGTTTTTCTTCTGGTGATTGTCCATTTTGAGTATTAGACTCTTGTTGCTGAGTTTGTTGATTGAAAGATGGCTGATAAGAAGATTGCGTTGCTTCTTGTTGCATACTACTAATCATTCCTCCAGCTGCATTCATACCCATACCCATGAAAGCCATACCACTTCCGCCTCCATTATTACCAGCAGCTTCGATACCTCTAGCAGCAGCTTGTTGCATAAATGAATTTCCTCTAGCACCAGCTAAGGCATCTGCCTTCTTAACATCTTTCATTAATTCTTTAGTATCTTCATCATATTCAATTGCTAAAATAGCTGTCTTAACAATCTCTAAACCACGATCACTTTTCCATTGATAACTATCCTCAACAGCTTGAGCCATTGATTTAGCAAAGCCAACTTGATCAGATTGAATTTTTGAAATACGATTTCCTTGACTTGGGTCATTTGTGTAATTAGCAAAAGCAGCTGATAAAGTTCCTACAACTTCATTAAATAATTGTGCACTAGCAGCATTATCCATATCAGCAAAATCAAAAACATTTACACTAGATTGTAAATAAGTAGCTGGTACAAAATTCTTAATAAATAATAATGGATCTACTATTTTTAAAGTATAAGTACCTCTTGTGATAGCCCCAACTTGAGTACCAAAATAAGCATCATCCCAATATATTTCTGATTGTGTTCCAAATTTATTATTTGGAATTTCCTTTAAATTTACATAAAAAGCAAGCTGTTGAGTTGCTGGCTGACCACCAAACTTAAATCGTTCCCATGAAGTTTTAACAGTTGATGATATAATGCCATCTCCACTAAAAATTGATTTTGAATTTTGATCATCTGATTTAAATTCATATCCACCGGCTTCAGCAATTAAACCAGTAATTTGCCCATCTTGAAGAGTTACAAGAGCATATCCTTCAGGTACTACAATTTTACTGCCGTTTGTAATAATGTTTTCTGAACCATTTGTATTAGAGTCCCTTCCTGCATTTGCTCCTTTAGCTACTGCTGGAAATAAACCTGCTGTTGCTGGTACATTAGGCATTGGTACATAATAATCTTTCCATTGATCAGCAAAAGTACCACCAATTGCTCCACTAAATGCTTTAATAAATCCCATATTTTTTACCTCTTTCTGTATTAAAATTTAATTAAAGAATAAGTAGAATAACATTATAAGCAAATCTTAAACAAGTTTTTTTCCTACTTAACTCTACAAAAATTATATCATATATACTTTAAGATGTGAATTAATGATTTAATAAAGAATTTTCAAAAATCAATAAAAAAATTCAAATATTAATGAAAATATTTTGATTAAATGTCACTATTAACAAATTTTTATAAAAAAAGACAGAGAAGCACTTATTTACTTTTCTGTCAAAACTAAAGAGCTAAGTAAAAGCTCCAAATCTATATACAGAGGATCTTCACATTAATTAGTGAACCTTCCTCAATAGTAATATATGTTAATCCATAAAAAATATACACATTAAAATTTTATACCGGAGTTTGGCAGTTGATATAAATTAAAATATGAAATAAGCCTTTTTACAATAAGGGTTTTTATATGTCAAGTTTT
>CANRAX010000080.1 GCA_947628635.1 uncultured Bacilli bacterium
GTTCGACTCCCTCCGTCGCTACCAAATTGATATTAAACTCATAATTTTGAGTGAAAATAGAAAACGTACTTGAGGTGGGTACGTTTTTACGTTATTATAAATTTGTACAGAAATTAATTCAAATATTTTAGTTAGGTGGTTTAATTTAAAAATTATGATGATATCTCTTTTTTATCATTATTTATTTTTGATTTATTAAATAAATTTTTTTTAAAGTATTTCATTAAATCTTATTCTATGATAAAATATTTTTGTTCAGATTTATTGCCCTATGGCCAAGTGGTAAGGCAGTGCGCTCTGACCGCACGATGCGTTAGTTCGAATCTAACTAGGGCAACCATTAATTAGAAAAGAAAAAGTAGGAATTAATTTCTATTTTTTGTCTATTTATTATAAATAATTGAGGTGGTTTAAGTGGAACTAAATGAAAGAAAAGAATTGGCAGAATTACTTTTTCCTAATATTAAACACGATAGAGATTACTATGAAAAAATGTATCCTGATAGAAATTTAAAAGAAGGAGCAATGGTTACGAGATTTGGACCTTCACCAACTGGATTTGTGCATATGGGTAGTTTGTTTGGTTCATTTTGTGACGCTGTTTTTGCTAAACAAACAGATGGTGTTTTTTATTTAAGAATTGAAGATACTGACCAAAAAAGAAGTGTTGAAAATGGTATAGAAGGTATTTTTAATGACTTGGAAGCGTTTAATATTGTTCCTGATGAAAGTAGTGTAGTAGGTGGTGACTATGGTCCTTATATACAAAGTGAAAGAACAGAAATATATCAAACTTATGTAAAGGATTTAATAGAAGAAGGCTATGCTTATCCTTGTTTTATGAGTGAAGAAGAAATAGCTCAAATTAGAGAAGAACAAGAGTTAAGTAAAATTAAAATAGGTATATATGGACATTATGCAGTAGATAGAGATTTGTCATTAGAAGAAATAAAAGAAAAACTTTGTAATAAAGAAGAATACGTAATAAGATTGAAATCACCTGGTAATGCTGAAAATGAAATCGAAGTAGTGGATTGTATTAAAGGGAGAATGAAATTTCCAGAACATGATATGGATACAGTTTTATTAAAAAAAGATGGAACTCCTACTTATCATTTAGCTCATGTAATTGATGATCATTTAATGCATACAACACATGTCATTAGGGGTGATGAATGGGTTGCGAGTTTACCACTTCATATTCAATTATTTAAAATATTAGGCTTTAAAATACCGAAGTATGCTCATACAGCACCAATTACTAAAAAAGATGAGGGTGGAATTAGAAAATTATCTAAAAGAAAAGATGCAGAAGCAAAAGTATCTTATTATGAAGAAGTAGGTATTCCTATTGAAGCGGTTAAACTTTACTTAGCTACGATACTTAACTCTAATTTTGAGGAATGGTATTTAAACAATAGTGATAAAAGTATTGAAGAATTTACTTTTACTTTTGATAAAATGGCTATTGGTGGGACATTATTTGATTTAGATAAGTTGAATAACATCAGTAAAACATATTTTTCCCGTAAGAGTGGCGAAGAAGTTTATAATGAAACTTTAGAATATGCTAAAAAATTTGACAAGGACTACGCTTTATTATTAGAAAAATATGAAGATGATATGATTAAATTTTTAAGTATAGAAAAAGATAGTGATAGACCTCGTAAAGATATAAGTAAGTATAGTGATGTCAAAGAAGAATTTTCTTATGCTATTGACGAGCTATTTTATAAAGAAAATTATGCTAAATATGATGGAGGCAAGCAATTTTCAACATCTTTGATTAAAAAATATGTAGAAGATGTATTGAATTTAGAGGCTACCAATGAGGAATGGTTTAATGATATAAAAGAATTTGCAGTAGAAAATGGTTATGCTGCTTCACCAAAAGAGTATAAGAAAAATCCAGAAAATTACATAGGTCATGTAGGTGATATATGTGAGGCATTAAGAGTTATGATTACAGGAAGAGATAAATCACCTGATTTATTTTCTATTGTTAAAATACTTGGTAAATCAAGGGTGTTAGAACGAATTAATAGGTATGAAAATCTTACAAGATAAATAAACTAATGATAAGAAGTGTAAAGTATAAAATGCAACAGCAAGTTTTGTTGCTTTTTGTCAGCTTTATATGATACAATTAGGTAGTTGAAGGGATGAGTGGTGCTATGGAAGAAATTAATTTGAAAGAGTTGCTAAGTTATTTTAAGTCAAAGATTGGCTTAATTATTTTGGTATTGTTTTGTGCAATAACAATTGGTAATTCTTTTACTATATTAACTAGAGTTCCAATGTATCAAAGTACGACAAAAATTGTTTTGGTTAGTGAAAATAATAATAATTCATCTGAAGTAACTTTAAATAGAAATTTGGTAGGTACTTATAGTGAAATTATTAAAAGTAGAACTGTTTTAAGTAATGTTATTAATAATTTAGGTATTGATGAGAGTGTCTCAGAATTATCTAAAAATATTACAGTTACATCTGTTACTAATACAGAGGTTATTATAATTACTGTTGCTAATGATAATAGTGAAGATGCTAAATTAATTGCTGATGAGACGGCAGAAGTTTTCATGAAGGAAATTCAGAAGATTTATAAACTTAACAATGTTAGTGTAATCGATAAGGCTCAGGAGTCTGATACACCTTTTAACATTAATTATGTTAAGGATAATTTAATCTATGTTGCAGTTGGTTTAATCTTAGGCTTAGGAATTGCTTTTGTAATGTATTATTTTGATACAACAATTAAGACAAGTAATGAAATTGAAGATAAATTAGGTGAAAATGTATTAGGTGCTGTTCCTAAAGAAGAGAGTGCTGTGGATTTAGTTATTAATGTTAATCCAAAGAGTATCTTTAGTGAAGCTATTAAGAGTATTCGTACTAATTTGGCTTTTTCATCAATAGATAAAGATATTAAAGTTATCTTGAATACTTCACCAGAAGCTAGTGATGGTAAAAGTTTTATATCTGCTAACTTGGCTGTTGCTTATGCTCAAACGGATAAAAGAGTTTTGATAATAGATTGTGACTTACGTCGTGGTAGACAACATGAAGTGTTTGAAGTTATGAACCCAGCTAGTGGTGGTTATTCTAATTTGATTTTAAATTATGGAGAGGGAATAGTTATTGGTGATTATGTTAGCCGTACTAATGTAAAAGGTGTTGATATGATTCCAACTGGTCCTACACCTCCAAATCCTGTTGAGTTGCTATCAAGTGATAATAATAGAAGATTGCTAAATAGATTAAAAAGATTGTATGATATTATTATTCTAGATTGTCCGCCAGTTTTGGGACTAAGTGACGCTATGGTTTTGACACAATTTAGTGATGCAAACTTAGTAGTTGTTTCAGCTAAAAAAACGAAATTTGAAAATTTAGAGAAAACAAAGAAACAATTTGAACAAGTTAAAGCTGAGATTGCTGGTGTTATTTTGAATAAAGCAGAAACGACCAATAATGAACAATATGGCTATTATTACAATGATTATTTTAAAGATAATACTGACGATAAAAAGAAAAAGAAGAAAAAGAAATGAAAGATTTACATTGTCATTTGCTGTATGGAATTGATGATGGCTCTAAGGACATAGAAGAATCCGTAGGAATATTAAAAAAAGCCTTTGATCAAGGAATTACAGAAGTAATGATAACTCCACACTACATGGAGAATACTAAATATAATTGTAATAATAAGATAAAGATTGATTTGTTTAAAAAACTTTATAAAAGAATTGCTGAAGAAAATATTGGTTTAAAGCTTTATTTAGGTAATGAAATATATTTTACTGAAAATATACTTGAACTTATTTCAAGAAAAGAAATAATGACCTTAAATGGGGGAAGATATATTTTAATAGAGTTACCAATGCGGAATATGGTTCATGGTACGAGAGATTTTCTATTTAGACTTATTAATAAGGGGTATATTCCAATAATTGCTCATCCAGAAAGATATCAAGTTTTTCAAGAACATCCAGAATATATAAAGAAATTTATAGCTATGGGTATTTTATTTCAAGGAAATTACTTAAGCCTTTATGATAAGTATGGTAAGATGGCCAAGAAAACGCTTAAGTATTTTTTAAAGAATGATTTTATTACATTTTTAGCAAGTGATATTCATCATTTAGATGATGATTATAAATTAAAAAATCTTTATAAAGAAGTAAAAAAGATAGTCAAGAGTGAAGAGAAGGTAAAAGACTTACTTGAAAATAATTTTGACTATGTAATTGAAAATAGAGTTTTTACTATAAATAGACAATAAAAAACACAAGTTTTTAGAGAATTTGTGTTTTTTTATGCCTTTTAATCATCTAAATTGATATTTATTATTTTCTATAAGTTTAAGTATAACATTATCAGTATTTTAGTATTTTCTTCAAATAGGGATAATTGGATAAAGTTGAATTAATTGTTATCACAAAAGTATTAAGAATATAAGTTTTCAAAAATGTTAATGAAGTTGTTAGCTATTTTTAATAAAAATTTGTTGTCTTTTTCAAAAAGGTAGTAGGGGAAGGGTAATTAGCAATTATCCAACATTTTATTAATGATATTTAATTTCTACCGTGCGAAGCCCATGCTGGTATTTAAAGTTTAAATGCACAAAAAATACTGGCTGTATAGCCAGTATCAAAATAGATTTTTACTTTTATTATTTTTGTCCACTTTTGCAAAAAAAACAACTATTTTTTATCACTTTTATGTAAAGAAAAATAGTTATTTCATCGCATTTATTTAAAATTTACTTTTATAAAGTTTTAATTATTTATTCACTTCTTTAATAGCCAGTCAACTACATTAATTTTTGTAATTCCATCATAATCAGTTTCTAAATCCATGTCTAATGTA
>CANRAX010000081.1 GCA_947628635.1 uncultured Bacilli bacterium
TAGAATTAGTAGAAGCAGTTGCTAAAGCAGCTGGATTAACTAAGGTAGATGCTGGTAAAGCAATTGATGCTACTTTAGAAGAAATCAAAAACGCTTTAGTAAAAGGTGATAAGGTTCCACTAGTTGGTTTTGGTACTTTCGCTGTTTCTAAGAGATCTGCACGTGAAGGACGTAACCCAAGAACTGGTGAAACTGTTAAAATTGCTGCTAGAAATGCTGTTACTTTCAAAGCTGGAACTGCTTTAAAAGACGCTGTTAATTAGTAATGTTAAAAAAACCTCAAAAAGGTTTTTTTTTGGCGTAAAATAACTTTTTAAATGGATGAATTTATTTTTTTTCCTTGGAGGTTATGCTATAATAAAAATAGGAGTAAGATGTAGTTAGGCGGTGGAAATATGCTTGAAGCTGTTTTAGAGCTTCTAAAAAATATTAATTCTCATGGTTATAATTCTTACATCGTAGGTGGGTTTGTAAGAGATTATTTGTTGGGAATAAATTCAAATGACATTGATATTGCAACTAATGCTACTCCTAAGGAATTAAAAGAATTGTTTCCGGATAGTTTACTTCCAAATGAAGATTACGGCTCAGTTATTATTTATGTTGGAAGAATAAAGGCGGAAATAACAACTTTTAGAAAAGAAATTGATTATATTGGTAATAGAAAACCGGGTCAAATAATTTATATTGATAGTTTATATGAAGATTTATTGCGAAGAGATTTTACTATTAATACGATTTGTATGAATTCTAGTGGCGAAATAGTAGACTTTTTAAATGGTCGAAAAGATTTAGAGGATAAAATAATTCGTTCGGTAGGAGATCCTAAAGAGAAATTTACTGAAGATGTATTAAGAATTCTTAGAGCTGTTAGGTTTGCAACAATTTTGGACTTTGATTTAGATGAAAAGATTGTTTTAGCAATAAAAGAATGCAAATATTTATTAAAAGGACTATCTTATAATAGAAAAAAAGAAGAATTAGATAAAATTTTTAGTAGTAGTAATGCTAAAAAAGGAATTAAATTATTGTTAGATTTAGGTCTAGATAGAGAGTTGGAACTTGATAGATTAAATAAAGTAAAAAATACTAATAGTTTGATTGGTATTTGGAGTGTACTTGATGTTTGTGATAAATATCCTTTTAATAATACCGAAAAAGACCTTATAAAAAATGTTAATCGTGTTATAAAATTAGATAATATGGATTTGAATACGCTATATAAATATGGATTGTATGTAAATAGTGTAGCAGGTGAAATTAAAGGTATAGATATCAAGAATATTACAAAAGAATATAATGAGTTAAAAATTAAAAGTAGAAGTGAAATTGATATATCTAGTGAAGAAATTATGGAAGTTTTGGGAAAGGAACCAGGAAGTTATTTGAAAGATGTTTATGATGATTTGGAAAAAATGATAATTCAAGGAAAACTTCAAAATAATGAAAATAGTATCAAAAAATATTTGGCTAATAAGTATAAGGAGGGTTAAAAAATGAAAAAGTTTTTAATTTTATTGCTTTTTGTACTTTGTTTTAACATAATATCCGTTCAAGCAGTAGATGAAGTTAATACAAATGTCCTTTATCCAGTTGATTCAAGTTTTAGTGCTGTTACAGATACTTTTAATTATGATAGTATTATTTATAATTCAATGCTTGATGGTAGTGGTAAAGCTACTATAACAATAGGAAATGTTTATAATTCCACCAAAAAGAAAGTGCCTGTTAGTATTAGCTTAGGTTTATTTGATAGTGAGAAAAAAAATATTGGAGTAGTTAATTATTGTTCTACTGAAGATTTAGAAAGCGATTATGCCTTTAAAACATTGACTACTGGTCAAAGTACTTATTTTGCTATAAAAGTAAGTCAGGATAAACATGTTGCTGAAGGAAAACAGTTAGCTAATGCGGCTTATGTGGCTGTTCTTAGTGATAATAAATATTGTAAAATTGGAGGAAAAGATAAATATATTGGCTTAACAATTGATGAGATTGTTGATGGACAAATATCAACCAAAGTTGAAAAGGTCTTTAGTTTGGATTTCCTAAAAAATCTTAAGTTAAAAAATATTTCAAAGGAAACAATAAATAAGATTATATTTTTTGCCATTATTTTATTGGTTTATATACTTATAGGTAAGATAATAAATGCTTTAAATAATAGAATGTTTAATAAAAAGACTATTTTAGCTTATATACCTGTTGCAAATGTTTATTTGGCTGTTAAATTAGCTTTTGGTCCTACAATTGGAAAAATATATTTAGTTGTTTATTTGCTTTCTATAATAGTTGGTGTAGTTTTACCAATATTGCCACTTTTGCTTTCTTCTGTTGGAGGAATAGCTTTCTTAATAGTTATTGTTAAACTTATTAGTAAGAAATATGATATGTTATATTTTGAGAATTTTAATTTAAAAAGAAATAAGCAACAAGAAGAAAAGAAAAAGGAAGGATTTAATTCTAACAATAATGATATTTATGATATTAATAAAGGTATTAATAATGATTTGTTAGATGATAAAGAAAGTAAGAATTTTTTAAATGATAGTTTTCTTGATGAAAATACTGATGATAAAAATACCAATGATAATTTTGACAATTCTAATAATGATTTGCTAAAAACCTTGGGTGTTAATTTAGATGATAATAATAGTGACCGAAGTGAAGAAAATGAAGGCTTCTTTAATGTATCATCTGGTGGATTAGAAAAGGAAGACAGTGAAGGAAAAAATAATGAAAGTAATAAAAGTGGTAGCGATTTAACAGATCTTTTTAAATAATTGCTACCTTTTTTATCTATCAGACATTTACTTAGCAGAAATTATTGTATTGGTTTATACAAATATTAATCAGTAAGATTATATTAACTTTGTTTAACTTATAAACAAAAATATATTGGTATCATTTTGTGCATTGTGTTATTATATAGATATTAATGGAGATGGTTAATTATGAAAAATTCGAAATTAATAGAAATTTTTAAAGATGGTAATATAGTAATACCACTTTATTTACTAAAAAATTATAGAAAATTTAAGTTAGAAATGAATGAATTTATCTTTTTGATGTATTTATATAATTTAGGAGATAAATTTGTTTTTGATGTAAATAAATTTGCAAATGATTTAGGAATTGAACTTAGTGAAGTGTTGCAATTTATTGATAGTTTGACTGAAAAGAAATTTATTAAAGTAGATGTTATAAAAAATGATAAAGGCTTGATGGAAGAAGTTGTATTATTAGATGATTTTTATAATAAACTTTCTTTAATTACTATTGATAATGTGGTTAATGAAGTGGAAAATGACAGTGATATATTTGATATAATTGAAAAAGAATTTGGAAGGACATTAAGCCCTATTGAATATGAAATTATTAAAGCTTGGCTTGAAAACAATATGGATAAATCTTTAATTAAAGAAGCAATTAAAGAAGCTACAATGAATGGTGTTTCAAATTTGCGTTATATTGATAAAATTTTATATGAATGGGGTAAATTAGGCATTAAGACTGTTGAAGATGTTGAAGCTAATCGCAAAAAAAGAATGGCTTCTAAAGAACAGCCTCAAGATGTGGATATGGATATAGTAGATTGGAATTGGTTTGATGAAGACGAATAGAATAATTGAATATTTGGATTATTTGTTTCCTAATCCAGTATGTGAGCTTAAATTTGAAAAAGATTATGAATTTTTGATAGCCATAGTTTTAAGTGCTCAATCAACAGATAAAAGAGTAAATAGTGTAACGCCAATTTTATTTAGTAAGTACAAATCTTTAAAAATGTTAAAAAAAGCATCTAATCATGATTTAGAAGACATTATAAGACCAGTTGGATCTTTTCGAAAAAAAGCAAGTTATGTTAAAGAAATAGCTCGTATACTTGATGAAGAGTTTGATGGTGTAGTTCCTAAAGATAGAGAAAAATTAATCACTTTTCCTGGTGTTGGAAGAAAAACAATAAATGTCTTTTTAAGTGAGTTTTATGACATACCAGCTATTGCGGTTGATACACATGTAGAGAGAGTTTCTAAAAGGTTAGGTTTGGCTAAGATAGATGATGATGTTTTAGAAGTCGAAAGAAAATTGCAAAAGAAGTTTAGAAAAGATTTATGGAGTAGATTACATTTACAGCTAGTATTGTTTGGAAGGTATCATTGTAAGGCAGTAAGGCCTGAATGTTTTAACTGCCAAATTGCAGATATATGTCATGAAAAGAAAAAAAATTATAAATAATGATAAAAAAGCCCTCATTTTGAGGGTTAATTTTTTAAAAAATTACTTATATCTTCATCGCTTATATTTAATAATTTTATCATTTTTTTCAATAATTCTAAACTCGGTAAATTGTCTTCTTTTTCTATTCTTTGAAGGTGTCTTGTTGAAATTCCAAGAAGTTCAGCTTCTTTTTCTTGGGTAAGACCTTTTTTTATCCTATATTTTTTAAACATAGTAACCACCATTTTTATTATTACATTTTTTATTTTTTCTTGACACGACATTTTGTGTCGTATATAATTATAATGATGACAATATATGTCGTGTTATTTGATGAATGATTTAAAATAATTTAGATAATACGATGTAGTATTTTGCAAAACGTGTAAAGGTTAAATGGAGGATGAATTAAATGAAAAAAAAGAAAAAGACTAAAAAGAAGTTGGATAAAAAAGTATATCTTTTAGTATTAATTTCATTTATACTTGGCATAATGATATCTATAACCTCCTCATACGTATTAGCACAAACCCTAGTAAACAGTAGTGATGTTTATTATGATAAAACAAGTTCTGGATTAGCTGTAAATAATGTGCAAGCCGCCATAGATGGAACATGTACTAAGTTCAGTAATCAGTTACAAGAAT
>CANRAX010000082.1 GCA_947628635.1 uncultured Bacilli bacterium
TTAGGATACCTAAACAATCAATTCGTTTTCGTGTTATTGCTAATAGTAATAAAAAAAGTGATCAAAATATAAAGCATGCCGTTGTAAATAATTTAACCTCTAAAATTAACTTTTCATCATTAGCTTCTACTAATATAAAAACAACTAGAGAGAATATAAAAAAGCAACTTCCTCAATTTGAAGAAATAATAAAAACAACTTTACAAGAAGAAAAAGCAAACCCCAATTATTCTCTAAATTATGGGCAAAACTATTTTCCTCCTAAAGAATATGCTGATGTTCAATATGATGAAGGTTATTATGAATCTTTAGTTATAACTTTAGGTGACGGAAAAGGTGACAATTTCTGGTGTGTGTTATTTCCACCACTATGCTTAATTGAAAAAGAAGAAAATCAAACCGAAAAAGTAGTCTATAAATCTTTAATAAAAGAAATCATAGATAAGTATTTTTAAAATCTTAAAAGAATAAAATATATAAGGTGAACAAAATGACACAAATCCTTATATATTTTTTTCTAGCTGTTGGATTAAGTATGGACGCTTTTTCTCTAGCGTTGGCATACGGTACTAATCAATTAAAATTTCCAAAAATTCTTTTTTCCAGTTTTTGCGTTGGAATTTTTCATTTTTTTATGCCTTACTTAGGTTCAACAATAGGTGCTACATTTATTGAAAAATTTCCCTTAAATACAAATCTTTTAGTTTCTTTAATTTTTTTTGCTTTAGCTTTAGAGATGTTTTTAAATCGCAATGAAACAATTAACAACCTAATAACTAATATCTTTTCAATAATTTTCTTTGCTTTTACCGTAAGTATTGACAGTTTTTCTGTTGGTATTGCCTTAGGTATAACCAATTCCGCCATTTTGCAGGCGTCTCTAATCTTTTCAGTAATAAGTGCTTTATTTACTTTTTTTGGTTTATTGCTTGGTAAAAAACTTTTTGAAAAATATGGTCAAAAAGCTACTTATCTAGGAATTATAATTTTACTCTTTCTGGCATTAAAATATCTTTTCTAAATTTACGTTAATTTTCAAAGAAAAAAACTTAATTCATTGACAAAAAAAGCTCTTATAACTTATGATAAAAGTGGGTGAAAAGAAATGCTTGTTAATTCAAAAGAACTATTATTAAAAGCTAAAGAAGGAAAATATGCAATACCACATTTAAATATTAATAATTTAGAGTGGGCTAAATATATTTTAGAAGAATGTAATAAATTAAATGTTCCCGTAATATTAGGAGTAAGTGAATCAGCTTCAAAATATATGGGAGGTTTTAATACTATTTATAACTTAGTTACAGGTTTAATAAAGGATTTAAATATTGAAATACCAGTTTGCCTTCATGTTGACCATGGTACATCTTTTGAAACTTGTCAAGAAGCAATTAATGCTGGATTTACTTCTGTTATGATTGACGCTTCAAGACATGAGCTTTCTGAAAATATAAAAATTACTAAACAAGTTGTTGATTATGCTCATAGTAAAAATGTTACCGTTGAAGCTGAAGTTGGCCATATTGGTGGAACTGAAGATAATATAACAAACTCATCGACTAATGCCACATTAGAAGATTGTTTAACTTTATATGAAAATACTAATATTGACTCTCTAGCCCCTGCATTAGGAAGTGTGCATGGATTTTATAAAGGTGAGCCAAATCTTGATTTTAAAACAATGCAAATAATAAGTGAAAATTTACCAATCCCATTAGTTTTACACGGAGGTACTGGTATTCCAGAAGAAAAAATTGTTCAAGCTATATCTTGTGGTATTTCTAAAATTAACATAAATACAGAACTTCAATTTGTTTGGGCTACTGCTGTTAAGGAATTTTTAACAAACAATCCTTCAGTTATCGATCCCCGTAAAATAATTGGAAGTGGCGAAGAAGCTATAAAGGCTAAGATTACTGAAATTATAGCTTTATTTAAAACAAAAATATAACTTTAGGAGGTAAACATGAAAATAATGGAAATAGAAGGTAACCACGAATTAAGCGGTACTATCAGGATAAGTGGAGCCAAAAATGCAACTGTTGCTTTAATACCAGCAGCTATTTTAACTGATGATACAGCAACTATTTGTAATATACCTGAAATAACTGACACTGACGCCTTGTGTGACATCCTAAAATATTTAAAAGTTAAAGTAAATAGAGCAAGTGAGAGTATCATTATAGATCCAAAATTTATGGAAAATGCCGAAATAACAGAAGATTTTTCAAAAAAGTTGCGAGCATCTTATTATTTTATGGGTGCTTTGCTTGGCAAATATAAAAAATGTGTTATGTATTTTCCCGGCGGATGTTCTATTGGTGCTCGTCCCATCGATTTACATTTAAAAGGTTTTGAAGCCTTAGGAGCCAAAATAAAAGTTGAAAAAAATAAATATACTGTTGAAGCAGATGAATTAAAAGGCGCTAATATTTATCTAGATATTGCCTCAGTAGGAGCAACAATTAATATTATGCTAGCTGCTGTTAAAGCAAAAGGTAAAACTATAATTGATAATGCTGCTAAAGAACCAGAAATTGTAAACGTAGCCACTTTTTTAAATAATATGGGTGCTAAAATTGTTGGAGCTGGAACCTCTACTATCAAAATAGAAGGAGTAGAACATTTAAATAAGTGTTTTCATGAAGTTATCCCAGATCGTATAGAAGCTGGAACTTACATAATAATAGGTGCTTTATGTGGAAAAAATTTTAAAGTTGATAATATGATTCCTGAACACATTGATTCACTACTTTCTAAATTAGAAGAAATGGGTGTTAATCTTGAAATTGGTAGTGATTACGTTACTATAAAAGAACCAACTTCTAATTTAAAAGCCACAAACATAAAAACAGCTGTTTATCCTGGTTTTCCAACAGACCTACAACAACCTTTTACTATTCTTTTAACTCAGGCTAATGGCAAGTCAAAGATTAATGAAACTATTTGGGAAAATCGCTTTATGCATGTTCCTTATTTAAATAATTTAGGTAGTGATATTGTGGTTAAAAATCAAACTGCAACAATAATAGGACCAACAGATTTAAAAGGTACTATGGTTACTGCTACCGACTTAAGAGCTGGAGCTGCTTTAGTAACAGCCGGTTTAAAAGCTCAGGGAAAAACAACAATCACCAATGTTGAACACATCCTAAGAGGTTATGAACAAATAATTGAAAAACTAACTAGCGTTGGTGCTAAAATTACTCTAAAAGAAATATAATTTAGTAGTTATATTTTTTTTGGAGGAAATATGAGTTTTGTCAAAAAACATTATAAATTAATTATATTAATATTAGTTATTTTTATTATATATGTCATTTTTAAAACAACTAATCATAATAACATAACTTATACTGCTTTAGGAGATGCCTATGCCTTAGGTGTGGATTCTTATGAGCGAATAGATTATGGTTATAGTGATTATTTTAAAGACTATCTTTCAAGTCAGCATGAATTAAAATTTTATACTAAAGATTTTGCTACCAAAGAGATGTCAATAGATAAACTTTATAGTGCAATTATTACTAATAAAAAAGTGCAGTCAAGCAACAAAAAATTAAACTTAAAAGAGATTATTAGAGAAAGTGATGTTTTAACTTTAACTGTTGGTATAAATGATTTGCTTTATAAAATTAGTATTACACCAAATTTAACCACTGAAAAATTAGAAAAAATTTTACAAGAAGTAAATTTCTCTTTCAATGAATTAATTGAATTAATAAAACAATATTACCCTAACAATATTTATTTTATTGGTTACTATGAGTCAAATTTCTATAATAAGTATTTAAATTATTCAGTTAAAAAATTAAATAAACTTATTTCTGAAAATCCTCATATTATATTTATTTCTACGGAAGAATTGTTTAAAGAAAAATCCTATTTAACATCAAATCCTAATTTACCTTATCCCAATTCTAGAGGATATAAAGAAATAGCTAATTTAATTATCAAAAATCTAAATACTAAAAAAAAGAAAATTATAACTTAATTGCTAAAATTCAATCATACCAAAATAACATATTAAATAAAAATACTTGCAAAATTTTTAATAACTTGTTATACTAATTACGCATTTATTACTATGACTTAATTTTAGTCATGGCGGAAGGAGCGATAGTATGAAAAAAGATATACATCCAGAAATGAAAGACTGTACAGTAACTTGTGCATGTGGAGAAACTTTTCAAGTAAAATCAACAAAATCAGAAATAAATGTTGAAGTATGTTCTAAATGTCATCCTTTCTATACAGGAAAACAAAGTAGAGCATCACGTGCTGGTCGCGTAGACAAATTCAACAAAAAATATGGTTTTACAGCAAAAACAGAAGAATAATTTATAGCTGAAGAAGCTATATTTTTTTTGAATTTTAAATATTTTTTAAATAGAAAAAGAATTAAAAAAAGAAGAATTTTTGTCTCAAATATCCTAAGAAATACAATATCTTTAAATATAAAAATATCAAAAGTTTTATTATTTTATATCAAATATCTATTCTGAAAGCTTATTCTTGACAGTCCCTTTTTTCCGTGCTATCTTGAAATAGAACAAAGGAGGAACCAAAATGAAAATAGCAATTGCCAGTGACCACCGTGGAGTTACTTATAAAGAAGAAATAATTAAGTA
>CANRAX010000083.1 GCA_947628635.1 uncultured Bacilli bacterium
GAAGAAGATATTGAAAATATGAAATTTGAAGGCGGAGGAGGAACTGACTTTGATGTAGCAGTTCGAGCATTTACTAGGAGAGTTAAAAATAAAATAATATTTACTGATGGGGATGCAAGTATGCCTGAAATTCCTATGGATGTTATTTGGATTGTTTTTGGAGGAATAGAAATTAATCCTAAAGGCGGTAAAGTAATACAAATAAATAAAGAACAATTAGATAGATTATATGGCTTTGAACAAAACATATCTTTTAGAGGGAAAGGTCGATAAAAAATGGTTATCTCATATAAGAGATAGCTTTTTTTTGCCCTTTCTTTTTTCCTTTCTTTTTGATAAAATAAGTTTTAGAAAGTAGGATTTATTATGGATATTGATTTTTCTAAAATACATGAAATATATGGAGAGGATATTTTATATTCTTGTCAAGAAAATTTTGATGAATTAATTGAAAATATTAAATTACTAAAAAGAATCGGCATAGAAAATACTTATGAAGTAGTAGAAAGATACCCTTTACTTTTCTTAGATGATAGTAAAGAATTTTCCCAAAAAATAGAAAAATTTATTATGTCCTTAGGTGAAAATTATAAATATATACTTGAAAATGATATGTCTTTATGGGAGGAGTTATTATGAATGAATTTGATTTAATTAATTTTTTAAAACACTATAATATTAATTATGATAATTTAAAAGATTATAGCCAAGACATATTATTGACTAAAAATCCTACTAATATGAATAAAATTCTTACCTATCTTATAATAGATAAAAAAATAAATCCTAAATGTCTTGAAAAATGTCCTAGTATTCTCTATGGTAATTTTGATCTTATAAAAGATAATTATGAATTTTTAGAAAATCAAGAAGATATTTATTTATCTAATATTAATAATTGTCTTCATATTTTATCTAGTGATTTTAGGGAAACTTATTATTATATTTTAAATAATTATGGGGCTAATACTATAAATAAGGCTACTTATATTTTAAACATACCTAAAGATAGAATAATAACATTTGAAAAAGCTTTTGGCCATATTTTAGATAAAGAATCTTTATTAAGTGCTTCGGCAAGTAATTTTGATTTAGATGATGTAACAAAAATTATCAATATTTGTTTAAATGAAAAAGTAAAGATAACTCCTTCTGTATTTTTAAAAGGACCTCATGAAGTAATTGAGATAATTAATATATGTAAAAAAAATAATATTAAAATTACAGGAAGCATTTTTCATAAAGCAGTTGCTGATATAGAAGAGTTAATTCAAATATGTAAAAATAAAGATGTTGAACTTTCAGGTAGTATGTTTTCTTGTCTTAATGAAGAAGTTTCTAAAATTATTGATATTTGTAAAAAAGAAAATATTTCTCCAACAGGTTTAGTCTTTACTAATACTAGTGAGGATGTTTTAAAAATCATTGATTATTGTCGAAAAAATAAAATAAAAATTAAAAAGAGCTTTTTTCATGCGGATTATAATGATTTTAAAAATATATTTAATTATTGTCAAGAAAATAACTATCCAGTTTATGAAGAGATGTTTTTAAGGACTAAAGAAGAAGTTGCAAGTATCATTAAAGTTTGTCAGAAGTATAACTTAATAGTAAGTAAAAGCTATTTTTTAAGGGCCCCTGATGAGATGGAAGCAATTGTTAAACTTATGCATAATTATTTTCCAGAGTCTATGAAAATGGCTTTTCATAAAAATCCTAATGAAGTTAAAGAAATTATAAAAATATGTGCAAAAGAAAAAGTATCTTTAGTGCCTAATATGTTTTTGAGAACACCTTCGGAAGTAGAAAAAATCATTGCCTTTTGTAAATCACATTCTTTAGCAGTTACAGGTAGTTATTTTCAACAATCATTCGATGAATTTGAAAAAATAGTTAATTACTGTAAAGATGAAAATATTAAAATTACGGCTGATATGTTTTTTAGTACTAAAGATGAAATAGAAAAAATTAATACTTTATGTAAAGAAAAAAAATCACCTCTAATAAGTACGATGTATAAAAGAACACCCGAAGAAGTAGAAAAAATAATTACTTATTGTCAACAAAATAATAATGAAATAACGGGAAATTTATTTCGTAAAAAGCCTCAAGAGACTTTAACAATTATAACTACTTGTAATAACTTGAAGATACCACCATCAGGAGCTGTTTTTAAGCGTACGCCTGATGAAATAATTGATATTACTACTATTTTCTTAAAATATTTAAAACAACTTCCTTTAAGTAATGCCTTCAATCAAAAACCTAAAGAAGTAGAAGATATCCTAAAACTTTCTTTAGAAAATAATATTGAAATTACAGGTAGTCTTTTTCAAAAAAAAGCTAAAAATATTTTAGAAACTGTTAATTTTATTAAAAAAAATTATTCAACGGCTTATTTAAAAACATTGATTGTTGTTAAAGATAAAAATTATATTAAAGAAGTTTTCTCTTACTTAGATAGCCTAGGAGTTTTACCTGTTGTTATTAATAGTAGTAGTATTTTAACTTTAACTTTAGATGAAATTAAAGAAAGAGTATCTTATATAAAAGGTCTTAATGAAGAAATAGTTATAAATAATAAGTTTAATCCTATATTTAGTTTATCAAGAAAAAATTATCTTTTAAGAAAAGAGAAAATAAATTCTACAATTACTATTAAATAAAAGGAGAAAATATGCACGATTTAGAATTTATTCAAATGCGAAATAGATTTTTACTAGCTTTAGTCATTACAATTATCTTTATAATACCGGTATGTATTTTAGTTATTAATAAATTTTCATCAAAATCATTACTTTTAAAGAATATAGAAAAGCAAAAGAATTTAGTAATTTTTCTTACTAACAAAGAATGTTCAAATTGTGAATTATATAAAGATGTTTTAGACCAAAATAATGTTCCTTATTTTGAATTAGATGTTGATACAGATACTGATTTTAAAGAAATTATGTTTAGAATACAAATGGCAAGTGAATATGCTCAAGCTCCAGGAATAATTTATGTTGAAGAGGGTAAAATGTTTGCGAATATGGTTGATATAAAAGAAAAAAGTGAGTTAGAATCTTTTATAGTAGCACATAGTTTAATTAATACTAAGAAAGAAAGTGATTAATATGAGCAAGGTAGCTTTAGTTACAGGTAGTAGTAGGGGTATAGGTAAAAGTTGTATAATTGAATTTGCTAAGGCTAAAGTAGATGTAGTTATAAATTATTATCATCATGAAAAAGAAGCTTATCAATTAGAAAAATATATAAAAGATAATTACGATGTCAAAACTTTAGTTGTTAAATGTGATGTTTCTAAAGAAGAAGAAGTAGAAAATATGTTTTTAAAAATATTTGATACTTTTGGGGGAATAGATATTTTAGTAAATAATGCTGGTGTATGCCGTGATAATTTATTATTTGATAAATCTATTAGAGATTTTAAAAGAATATTAGATGTTAATTTAATTGGTACTTTTCTTTGCAGTAAGTATGCTGGGAAGATTATGTTAGAGAAAAAAGCTGGAAAAATCATAAATATTTCATCAACGAATGCATTAGATACTTTTTATCCAGAAAGTTGTGATTATGATGCTTCTAAAGCTGGAATTATATCATTAACTCATAATTTTGCCCGTGAACTTGCTCCTTTTGTTAATGTTAATTGTGTTTGTCCTGGTTGGGTAAAAACTGATATGAATAAAAATTTAACTTATGAACAAATAAATGAAGAAAAGAAAAAGATACTTTTAAATAGATTTGCAGATGTAGAAGATATAAGTAAAGTAGTTATCTTTTTAGCAAGTATTAAAGCTAATTATATTAATGATACAATAATTAGAGTTGATGGTGGCAAATATAATGGTTAAAAATAGATAAGGGATGAAAAAATGGAAAAGATAGATGATAATAAAATTATTGAGTTAGTTGAAAATAGTGAAAAATTTTGTTTAGAAGAGTTTAAAAAAATTGATCAAATTTGTTTTTTTAATAGTAAAAAAGTTCTTAATAGTTTTCAAAAAAATAATGTTAGTGAAAGTGCTTTTTATGAAACAACAGGATATGGTTATAATGATTTAGGTAGAGAAGTAATTGAAAGTGTCTTTAAAGATGTTTTACATGCTGAGGACGCTTTGGTTCGCAATCAATTTATTTCAGGAAGCCATGCTTTAAATGTTTGCTTTTTTGCTTTACTAAGGCCAAATGATTTATTACTAAGTATTAGTGGAAAACCTTATGATACTTTAGATGAAGTAATTGGTTTAAAAGAAAATAGTAGTTCTTTAAAAAGTTTTGGTATAAAATATGAGCAAATTGATTTAATTGATAATGATTTTGATTATAATAAGATAGAAGAATTTATAAGTAATAATAAAGTTAAAGTAATTGAAATTCAACGTAGTAAAGGTTATTCAACTAGAAAAAGTCTTTCTTTAGAAAAAGTAGAAAAAGTTTGTAAGTTAATAAAATCAATTGATGAAAATATTATTATTATGGTTGATAATTGTTATTGTGAATTTGTAAGTTTAAAAGAACCAACTGAAGTAGGAGCAGATATTATGGTTGGTTCGTTAATAAAAAATTTAGGTGGAGGCATTGCACCTAATGGAGCCTATATTGCTGG
>CANRAX010000084.1 GCA_947628635.1 uncultured Bacilli bacterium
TTTATGACTTGAGAAATTTTATGTATGATAATTTAAAAGATTTTGGAAAAGACGTAGGAGAAGATGGAAAAATATTTATAGAATAAAAAAATTGTAAAATAAAAAAATTTGTTATATAATATTACCAAGTCGATAATTAGAACTAATAATAAGATTATTTAATTAAGAGAAGCTGTGGTTGGTGTAAACAGTTATTAAATACTTATTTATCTACTCTATAGATGAAAGAAATTTCCGGTTTAGGCCGTTATCAAATTAAGTAAAATAAGGATGGTACCGTGTTTTTAACACTCCTTTAAGTATCGTCCTTTTGTTTTTGGAGATGATTTTTTATGATTGATATGCATTTTGATTTGTTAAGTATAATTTATCAGTGTTATTTAAGGATGGATTTTACATATTTAGATGATGTTATGAAAAATATAAATTCTAATAATGTGGAAAAATTAATTGCTAATATGTATTTTATGGATAAAGAAGAGATGAAGGATCAATTAGGAGATAATTATGGTGAAATTAATGTTATTGAAATGTTTAAAATTGCGAGAGATATTTTACAGAAATATATTTCTTTAGATAATGTTATTTTGAGTATAGAGGGCTGTGATTATATTAATAATTTGGAAGAATTGGAAGAATTATATAATTTGGGTCTTAGAAATATTTTATTAGTTTGGAAAAATCCTAATAAGTATGGCTCTGGTAATAAGGGAGAAATAGGTCTTACAGAATTGGGCCGTGAATTTCTAAAGAAGGCTATTGATTTGGGTATTTGCATTGATGTCTCGCATATGAATAAGGAAACTTTCTATGATACGATTGAAGTGTTGAAAGAGCAAAAAAAGTTAGGAAAAGAAGTAAGGGTTATTGCTAGTCACTCTAATGCTTATAAAATTTGTCCTAATCAAAGAAATTTAGATGATGAACAACTTTTGGCTCTAAAAGAACTTGATGCAGTAATTGGAGTTGTTTCTTATTCGGATTTTGTTTTAAGTACTAGAGCGAGTGAGGAACAATTAAAAGAGTATTATTATAAACATATAGAACATTTAAAAAATCTAATTGGAATTGAGCATGTTGGTGTAGCTAGTGATGATATGATTTTTGAAAAAGTTTTATTTGGAAAGGATTATGGTCCACAAGTTTTTGAATATGCAACTATTAAAGATGAAATAAGCTGCTTATTAAAGGAAAAGTTGAGTGAAGAAGAAATAGAAAAAATACTTTATAAAAATATTAATAATTTGTTATGGGAGGAAGAAAAATGATAGATATAAAATTAATTCGTGATGAAGAGGGTAGGAAATTAGTTAAAGAGAATATTAAGAAAAAATTTCAAGAACAAAAATTACCTTTGGTAGATGAAGTTTATGAATTAGATATAAAAAATAGGGAAGCTCAAACAAAAGCTGATAGTTTGAAGGCAGAAAAAAATAAGAAAAGTAGTGAAATAGGTCAATTAATGAAGGAGAAGAAAATTGACGAAGCAAATAAAATCAAAGAAGAAATTAAAAATATGACTGATGAGATAAGTGAATTAGAAAGTATTCAAGAACAAAGTTCTAAACGGATAAAAGAAATAATGATGGTAATTCCTAATATAATTGCTGATGATGTTCCAATTGGAAAAGATGATAGTGAAAATGTTGAAGAACAACGTTTTGGAGAGGCTTGGGTTCCAGATTTTGAAATTCCTTATCATGCCGATATAATGGCCAACTTCGATGGGATAGATAAAGACGCTGCTGGTAGGGTTTCAGGAAACGGTTTCTATTATTTGATGGGCGATATTGCTAGACTTCATTCAGCTGTTTTAGCGTATGCAAGAGATTTTATGATTGATAAAGGCTTTACTTATTGTATTCCTCCTTATATGATTCATGCAGATGCTGTTAATGGAGTTATGTCTTTTGAAGAAAAAGAAAATATGATGTATAAGATTGAGGGAGAAGATTTATACTTAATTGGTACCAGTGAACATTCTATGATTGCCAAGTTTAAAGATCAACTTTTGAAAGAAAGTGATTTGCCAATTACTATGACGTCTTATTCGCCATGTTTTAGAAAAGAAGTTGGTTCTCATGGTATTGAAGAACGTGGAGTTTATCGAATTCATCAATTTGAAAAACAAGAAATGGTTGTTTTATGCAAGAGTGAAGATAGTGACGAATGGTATGAAAAGATGTGGAATTATTCAGTAGAACTTTTTAGAAGTTTAAATATTCCAGTGCGTAAGTTAGTATGTTGTTCTGGTGATTTGGCTGATTTAAAATATCGTTCTTGTGATATTGAAGCATGGAGCCCTAGACAACAAAAGTATTTTGAAGTATGCTCTTGTTCTAATTTAACAGATGCTCAAGCAAGACGTCTTGCGATTAGATATAAAAAAGAAACTGGTGAAAAAGAATTTGTTCATACTTTGAATAATACTGTTATTGCACCACCTAGAATGTTAATTGCTTTTTTAGAAAACAATTTGCAAAAGGATGGAAGTGTCTCAATTCCAGAAGTTTTGAGACCATATATGGGTGGAAAAGAAAAAATAGTTAGGTAAAAGTAGAGAATAGAAAACGTATTTTTCCATATACTATTAAAGGTGGTAGTTGTGGAAAATGAAAAGATAGTTTTTAATATTTTGAAAAAACTTAATGGTATTGAAAATACTTTAGCAGTTGATTCAAAAGAAGGTAAAAGGTTATTAGATGTAATTGAAAAAGAATCAGCTGTTAACAAAAGACAAGGTAAGTAGGCCTTGTTTTTCGTTGCTTAGAAATATTTTAGTATGGTATAATTATCTTAGGGTAGTGATATTATGAATTCACTTATAAAAAATATGATTGCTTTGATTATGTTTTTTGGTTCTATAAATGTTGTTTTTGCTAGTACTAAAATTTATGAGAGAACAAAAGATAATTTGTTAGTTCCTGATAGTGTTACAGTAAACGATGAAAATATTAATTATATATTAAATACAAAAGCTGTTGATGAAAGTGAAAAAATATATGATTATGCAGACTTATTTACTGACAAAGAAGAAGCAAAAATATTCAGTGCTGTTAAAAAATATATAGAGGACACTTCTACTGATTTGATAATTCTGACGGAAAAAGATATTGATAATAAAGATTTAACGGCCTATGCTTTTAATTTTTATGATTATAATAAATTTAAGAAAAATGGTCTTATTTTTTTCATATATGAAGAAGATAAAAAATTTAATATTTATATGTGGACTTCAGGGGATAGTTATAAAATATATACAGAAAAGACAATTCAAGATATTTTAGAATATATTCATCCAATTTTTAATGAAAAAAAATATTATAAAGGAACTAGTGATTTTGTAAAAATAGTACATAATTTTTATAGCGCTAATGAAAAAGGAAAAGAAGTTAAAATAAATTCAAAAGGTGAGGTTGTTAATGATATTCCTTGGTTAGATTTAATTATTATATTTGTTTCTTTAACTTTTATCATTTCAGTTTTGCTATTAAGAAAAAAAGAACTAAAAGCAAGTTCTCATAAAATGGTTAAATGAAAATAAAAATTTAATTTTTAGGATTTTATTAATTCTTTTAGGTTTTGATGATCATTTTTTTGAACATAATTTAATTTTATTAAATATTTGATTTCTTCATTAACAGAACTATTTTTTAAATAAGATAGTTCTTTATTATTTTCAAATAATTGATAATAACTATTAAATATATCAAAGGCTTCTTCTTTAGTAGTTAAGTCAAGATAAGTCTTTATTTGTATTAAATTAATTAGCATTTGTGATAAGTCTTCTTCTTCTTTTTCAGAATCTTCAAAGGCTAGAGCATTTTCAATATTAAGTTTTAAACCATTAATAACTACATTTTTAAATCTATTATTTACAATTTCTTCATTATGATTAAAAGCTAATAAGCGTTCTCTTGCAGTTGGTTTGGCTGATGTAATTTCTTTAAAAGCAAAATTATCATAATATTTACAACGAAACAATAATGAATGTTTAGCATCGTAAAAATAAGGAAGAAGGAAATTTAAATTTTCTTCAAACATAAGATTTTGCAAATTATAAAGATTTAAAAGATCAATGTCTAAAATAATTTGTCTATCTATGATAGAGTTATTTAATATTTGATTTTCATATGATGGATAATATACTTCCTTAAATGGATAAAAATTTGAAAAAGAATCTATGTAATTAGAAATCCGAAAATTAATTTCTTCTAAATCAATTTCATCAATATCAGTATTTTCAGATGCTAGTCGTAAAGCATTAAAAAATTCTTGACTGGTAAGTAATTCTTGACCTATTTCTTTATAAAGATCATTTTCAATTTCAAATCCAACCTTTAAATCATCTAATTTCTTATTATATTGAACTTTATCATTGGAAAAGGTTAATAAATTATCGTAAATGTGTAATATACTGTTTGTAACATTAATTAGTCTTTTAGCTAATTGATATGAAGTGTTATTGTTTTTCATAATATTTCCCCCGTAAGTATATTATAGCATAATTCTTTTTACTGTTAAATTTGTTTTACTCAAATGAAAAGTTAAATTTCAGAAAATAGGATTAAGTAGAATTTGTAAGACTAAATTGGTAGAAATAATAAAAA
>CANRAX010000085.1 GCA_947628635.1 uncultured Bacilli bacterium
TAAAATATCTAAAAGCATTATATTTAAATCATAAATTATATTTGTTAAAACTAAGCGACTTTCTCTAATAGCATTATCCTTTTCAGTTATAATCTTATTTTCAGAATAAAATTTATTATAAGTTGCTGTTAAATTATATAAGTATTCACATATTTCATTTAAAGATTTTGTTTCTAGTGATTTATCTAAGACAGTTGGTAAATTAAGAATAATTTGAGCTAATTGCTGTTCATCTTTACTTGGTAAGCAACTTATTTTGTTATATGGAATATTAGAGGCTTTATCTAGAAGAGATTTCATCCTAATAGTTGAATATAAAAGATAAGGACCGGTTTTACCTTCTAAATCAGCAAATTTTTCTACTTCAAAAATATAGTCTGTGCTTCTAAAAGGTAAAAAGTCAGCATATTTTAAGGCAGCAATAGCAACTGTTTTGGAAATGTTTTTTCTTTCTTCTACATCTGTTATATTTTCATTTAAGCGTTTTAATGTTTCATTATTTACAATCTCAATTAAATTTTTTAATGTCATTACTCCGCCATCTCGTGTTTTGAATGGTTTTCCATCTTTACCATTCATTGTACCAAAACCAATAAATTCAAGTTTTACATCATCTGGGACTAATTTGGCTAACCTAGTAGCTCTAAAAACTTGTTCAAAATGTAAGTTTTGTCTTGAGTCAACACAGTACCAAATTTCATTAGGATGGTAATTTTTTTCACGTTCTAAAATAGTTGCTAAATCGGTCGTAGCGTAAGAAAGTGATTTATTTGATTTTAAAAATAATAATGGTGGCATAGGTGCTGTATCAGTTTCATTTATTACCTCAACTATTTTGGCTCCGTCACTATCTTTTAAAAGTTTTTTTTCTTCAAAAAGGCTTTTTAATTCTTCAAAATATTCTATTGCGTCACTTTCACCTAACCATAAATCAAAGAAAACATCTAAATCATCATAAACTTTTTTAATATCGGCTTTTGATATTTCCACAACTTTTTGCCATAAATCATAATAACCTTTGACATGACTTTGAATTTTAAAGGTTATTTCCCGAGCCTCCTCTAGATAGGCGGTATCTTCTTTAGCTTTTGAAGAGGCGTATGGATAAATTTCTTCTAAATCGGCATTTGTAATTGGTAAATTTATTTCATCATAATTACCAGTATAATTAGGATTAAAATAATCTAAAGTTGGGTAGCGTTTTTGTATTTCTAATAAAACTAGTCCTAAAGGACGACCATAGTCGCCTAAATGAGCGTCACCTAAAACTTCATAACCAACTAGTCTAGCAAGACGTTTTAAAGCTTCACCTAAATTAGCACTACGTAAATGACCTACATGCAAGGCCTTAGCAACGTTCGCACCGCCATAATCTATGATTATTTTTTTTGGTTCTCTCTTATCTATATTAACAAAAATATCTTCATGAATTCTATTTAAAATATCTACTAAAAAACTTTCAGAAAGAGTTAAATTAATAAAACCAGGTTGGGCTACATTGACATTCGTAAAACGAGTATCTTTCCCTAAAACCTCTTTTATATCATTGGCTATTAAAAGAGGACTTTTATGGTACTTTTTTGCTAAACTCATTGCATTATTTAATTGATAATCACCTAAATCTTTACGATTAGAAGGTAAAAGTAAAATATTATCATCTTCATAACCAGCTATCTTTATTAATTTTTTTAAGTCATTGTTCAAATCTTTTAAAATACTCATTTTTTCACCTCTATTTTGTAGATATATAACTCTTCTTCTAGAAAATATTTTATAGTAATACTATTTTTGGTTTTAATAATACTTTCTAGTTTAATGGGAATTGTCATTTTCTTATTTAAGGATGTTAATTCTAAAGAAAGAATGGCTTTTTCAGTAAAATAAAAATGTAAATTAAAATCTTCTTTTTTTCTTATCAACTCGTAGGGTTCATACTTAAGGGTAACAAGAGTCTTCTCATCTTCTTTATAGATAAGCTTATTGTTAGTATAAATGGCAGTATAAATTCCCTTATTTGTTTTATTATTAGTTGTGAGACTTGCGACGATGTTTATTTTAGGCATTTTCTCACCTCTACTTAAAATTTCTAGTTTAGATTATATCACGAAATTTATTTTTTTTATACATAAATTGCTCTATTTATTTAATACTAAGTAATGAATAGGAGAATCTTGGTATGAAAAAGAGAAAAAGACATTTTTTGAAAAAATTATTTTTTTTGACTTTATTTTTGATAGTTTTAGGTATAGGTAGTAGTTTCTTATATGTTAAGATGTCTCCAAAATTAAGAATTAATACTGCAAATAATTTAGTCTTATATGATAATAAAGGTGAAGTTTTTTTTCAAGGAAGTCAATCTAAAGAATGGGTTAAACTTGATAACATTTCGGAGAATGTCATAAATGCAACTATAAGTGCTGAAGATAAAAATTTTTATAAACATAAGGGTTTTGATTTTTTACGAATTTTAAAAGCTGGTTTTATTAACATTAAAAGTCATAGTAATGTTCAAGGTGCTTCTACAATATCACAACAATATGCAAAAAATTTATTTTTAACATTTGATAAAACTTGGAAAAGAAAATGGGATGAAATGCTTTATACAATGAGGATTGAAGCTAATTATTCTAAGGATGAAATTTTAGAAGGATATCTTAATACTATAAATTATGGTCATGGTAAGTATGGAATTGAAAATGCGGCTAAGTTTTATTTTAATAAATCAGCTAAAGAATTAGATTTGGCACAAGCCTCAATGTTAGTTGGTATTCCTAAAGCTCCAACTAAATTTTCGCCTTTTAATAATATGGAGGCGTCTAAGGAAAGACAATTAATTATTTTAAATCTTATGGTTAAAAATAATGTTATTAGTGAAGAGGAAAAACAAAAGGCATATAGTGAAGAATTGAATTTAGTTGGAAAAGAAAATGAGGAAGAAGTTTCTTCATTGATGTATTATCAAGACGCTGTTAATAAAGAATTGGAAAGTTTAAGTGATATCCCCGCTTCTTATAATGATAGTAAGGGATTAAAAATTTATACCAATTTGAATATGAGTATGCAAAAAAAATTAGAAAATATTGTAAAAGAAACTATTCCTCAAGATGTGGGAATTGAGACTTCGGTTGTGATGATGAACCCAAGCACAGGTGGAATTGTGGCACTTATAGGTGGCAAGGATTATGATACGTCTTCTTATAATAGAGCTTTATCTTCACAAAGACAAGTTGGATCAACTATGAAGCCTTATTTGTATTATGCGGCCTTAGAAAATGGTTTTACTTCTAGTTCAGCTTTTACGAGTGAAGCTACTACTTTTACTTTTGAAAATCAGGACAATTATTCTCCCAAAAATTATAATGATAAGTATGGTAATAAACCTATATCTATGGGAACGGCTATTGCATATTCAGAAAATATTTATGCAGTAAAAACACATTTGTTTTTGGGAAGTGAAGCATTAATTAATGTAGCAAGACGAGTGGGAATTACGGCTAAACTGGAGGATATTCCTTCTCTTCCTTTAGGAACTAATGAGATTAATATAGTTGAAATGGCGGCCGGATATGCAGCTTTTGCAAATGAAGGTTATAAAATAAAACCACATTATATAGAAAGAATTGAAGATGGTGATGGTAAGGTATTATATGAGGCACCTAATAGTAAGGAGCTAGTTTTAAATAGTAGTTTGACTTTTATTTTGAATAATTTGCTAACGGCTACTTATGACGCAGATTATATTGATTATAATTATCCAACAGCTATTAGTTTAGCAGCAAAGTTAAAGCACAAGTATGCCTTAAAAAGTGGGACGACTAATAGTGATAACTGGAATATTGGCTTTAATAAGGATATTGTTTGTGCTGTTTGGGCTGGGTATGATAATAATAAGGAACTTTCGACTAGTGATTATAAGTATGCTCAAAATATTTGGTATAATTCAGTAGAGTTTTACGAAGAAGGCAAAACGGATGATGAAACTTGGTATAAAAAACCGCAGAATGTAACAGGTATGTTTGTAGAGCCTATATCTGGGAGACCGGCAAATGAAACAGATGAAAAAAAGAAGTTAATGTATTTTATAAAAGGTACGGAGCCTTCTAATACAGATGAAACATTTGATGAGATAGCTAGTAAGGAAAAGCAAGCACAATAAAACGTTAGTTACTGAATTAACGTTTTTTTAATAAATGGATTTTGATAATTTATTTTGTTCTGTGCCACATATAGACGGTTATGTATGGTTGAAGGTTATTTATTGTTGCAGCTGTTCCTGTAAAACTGTGCGTATGTCCATCACTGGTTGTTCCTTTTCCAGCGGCTCCTGTTGAAGTTGAGGTTGTTGAAATTGGATGAGTATGGCCTCCGCCACCTCCTAAAGAAATGTCTGCTGGATATACCTCTGAACCACCTTTACTTCGCCATCCTCTACCATAAGTGCCATAACTTAATGAAGATGCTACATATATACCAACATCGCCACCACTTGAATCTAAATGTCCTGCATGTGATGGCATTTCCGCCATTGTTAAAGTATGTGAACCAGTTGTATTATCTACTTTATCATAACTGTGACTGTGGC
>CANRAX010000086.1 GCA_947628635.1 uncultured Bacilli bacterium
TTTTTTGAAAAATTACTTATATCACTTTCATTTTTTGCCATTTATCTTTTGGATGAAATGCAAGAAGATATTATGCATGAAAAAATCAGGCTATATAATTGCAAAACTAGTAAAATTAGAAAAAATTATAAGCAATATGAAATGTTAAATTCTAAATTTCATAAATATAGTTCTATATTTAATGGTGTTGATGTTCATGGATTTCATTATAAAGATGAATATATAATAAAAAGTTTTGAAAATATCAAAAATACCTATAATGATTATAATAGACAATTTTTAGATTTAAAAAAGGAATATGAATTTAGAATTAATATTAATAATATTAAAAGTTCTTTTTGGATTTCAATTATATCGCTTTTAATTGCCATGCTTGCTGTGGCGTTAAGTATATATTTTGAATATAGAGATAAAATAAATAATCCAACGAATCTAAAATCGAAATTAATAATGAAAATATTAATTAATACTTAATGATATATCATCAAAACATAAACTTTCCTACAATTTTATTAACATCTGTATAAAAAACAAGCAATAAAATATGCTTGCTATTTGTTATATAATTTATAAAATTCATATTTTAAATCAATAGGATTTATATTACATTTCTCATAACTTTCTTTAATATATGGGAGTAGAATATCAATATCTTCATTTTTTCTAACTTTATAAGATAAACATAATGGCTCATAGTTTTTTCTAGTAACAATATGCAATTCATTATTAGAATTACTAACATTTAATAATCTAACATAAACACCATAATTTGTTTTTGATAATAGTACAAAATTTCTTTTTCCCTTAAACATTAAGCCTTTGTTAGTTTTATGCTCACTTATAGAAATATTTAAAGTCTTAATTTTAAACTTTAATTCATTAAACAATTTATCACTTAAACTTTCTTTTGGGGCAGTAAAGAAGTTATAAATATTTTCAATAGTTCTAATAGCGTAATTAAAACTATTATCATCTTCAACAATTAGTGAATAACATATACTATTATTTTCATATCCTTTACGATTTATTAATTTGTTTTCAGTGTCAAAATTTTTAGCAACTTTATGAAAAGATACTAATAAGTTATTTTGTTTAACTTGTACTTCAACAATTCTATTATTTAACTTATAAACAATATTTTTTACAAGATAATTTCTGACAATATTTTTACTGATAGCCATTATAGAAAAATCTAATTTATTTAATAAATCAATAGCAACTTGCTGTTTGTTATATATTATATTTTCATAAGTATTTGTATTAGCATTGTATAGCTTACTGTTAATTTTTTTTATGTTATCTTTTTTATTAGAAGTAATTTTTATCATTGAATTATCTATTTTAATATCTTCATTATTCGTATATGACACATTATTATAGATTAGATTAAAGGTAGAACAAACATCAATTTGGGTAAGACTATTCTTATTATTTATAAGGTTTTCCTCAAATTGATATGTGTTGCTGTATCGACACCAAGATTGCAAGAATTTTGTAACACCTGTAAAAATGTCTGTGAACCGTGCCCACCAGCTTTCCAACATCTTAAGACACTTCCATCCACATTAACTTTGCCTGAGTCATAAAAATGATCTTTTTCTAAATCAACAACATTTTCCTCAACTGCACTAGCCATTGTCACTACTTTGAATGTGCTTCCAGGTTCATATGATTTCCAAATAGGCAAATTTCTACTTAAAACTTCTTGAGAGTAATTTTTATAATTATTAGGATCATAATCAGGGCGAGAAGCTATGCCTAAAATTTCCCCTGTATTTGGTTCCATTACAATAGCTAAAGCATTTTCCGCTTCAAACATATCCATAACATTAGTAAGTTCTCTTTCTAATGATTTTTGAATATTTATATCAATTGTCAAAGTTAAATTCATTCCCGATTGTGGCTTTACATAGACATCACTTAAATTTAATTTATTCCCTTTGGAGTCTGAAAAATATTTTATAGCTCCACTTTTACCAGTTAAATATTTATCATATTGTAATTCTAATCCTGATAATCCTTGATTATCTATTCCGACATATCCCAAACTATGAGAAAGTAAATTATTATAAGGATAATATCTTTTAGCTTCTTTTACTAAATAAACACCATCATAATTTAAATTAGCTATTTCTTCAGCAATATCATAAGATAATCTTCTACCTTCAGGATGAACTCTTTCAATAGAGGTTTTCTTATATACGTGTTTCTTCATCTGTGCAACTGAAACATTTAAAATTTTTGCTAAAGAGGTACTTACTTGTTCTTTATTTTTTATCTGATTTGGTATTAAAACTAATGAAGTAGTTGTTAAATTATCAGCTAAAACAACTCCATTACGATCTAATATTTTTCCTCTATCAGCTTCTATTGGCAAATCACGGCTCCATAAATTTTTGGCATATTTATTTAATTTTTTATAATCAAACACTTGAATATAGAAAACTTTTCCAATTATTAAAATTAAAAATATTAGAATTATTAGAAAAATTACTTTTATACGTTCATCAATTTTTTTTAAAAACAAAATTATCACCTCTATTAAAAGTTATGTAAAAATAAGTTTAAAATGCTAGCTTTTTTCTTTCTTTTCTAGTATAATTAAGACGTATTTTGGGGGGATAAGATGGAAAATAAGGAAGTAGAATTTATTTATAAAAGTATTAATCCTATTTTAGAAGATAATACTAATACTTTAAAAGATAATCTTTATAATTATTTAACTTATGAATATTGTAATGAAGATTTACGTATAAGTGATATAGAAATTACTACTAATCTTTTAAAAAGAAGAATTATTAAACTAACTTTAAAGGATAATGCTTTTAATTTTTTAACTAATGAACTTGATTATGAAACTACTTTAAAAAATATGTTTATATATAATGTTAAGCGCAAAAAACTAGAAGAAGAAACTTCTGAAATATTATTTAAAATAGGGGACATGTTTTCTGATTTACAAAATTTACCTAAAGATATTTCTTTAGACTCTGCTTATTTTTATTTAGATTTATTAAAAGAATTTGATCAAATTATCAAGGAAAAATCATTCAAAAAAGAGAATTTTTTAAAACTTGAAGAGTTAAAAAGAAAAGCTAGTGAATTTGCTTCAAAATATAATATTGAATTTACTTTACCTTCTTCTTTACCTAATAAGACTCTAGAAGAAATTTTAACTAATACTAAAACTTCTTCTGATTATGAATATTTAGCTATTGCTTCAAATTATTTAGAAGCTCTTTCTAAAAAGAATGAGTCTAAGAAAAAATATAAAATATTTATCAAACAACCAATTAGTAAAAAATTAGAAATTGCCTATACTGACTTTTTATATAATCGAATTTTAACTAGTAATTTTTCTTTAAATAAAAAAGGTTCTAATGAATTAGCTAGTCTAATAGAAGATGAACAAGAAAAATCACATAAACTTCAAGCTATTGAAGAAGCTATTTTATTAAATAAAGTTTCTAAAGAAGATATAACTTTTTATTTAGAAAATGTTTGTAATTTTAAAATAACGGAAATTAATTACCAAGATAAATATTTAAGAAATTCTTTAAAAGAAAAAATTTCTTATTTAACTGCTTTAAAAAGAAATCAAAAGAATGAGGCTACCTTAAGAGAAATTGATTTTGCTATTAATATTATTCAAGATTATTATTTTGCTCTTAAATATTTAAATACTTCTAGTTTAGATGAAGCTAATGCTTTAATTAATGTGAAAAGAATTAATGTCTCTAATTATTTAAACAGTTTAAAGGAAGGATTTTATTTAAATGGTAAAATAGATTATGCTAATTTTTCTCATCTTTTAAAATATCAAGATTATTTTTCATCTTTTTCTAAAATTTTACAAGCGAAAGGTTACAATATATCAGAAATTGCAAATTTTAATGAAGAATTGAATAGCTTTAATTATTTAGTTAATATTATAAATAATTTACAAGAGCCTAAATTTACATCTAATATTTATGATTACAATAGATTAATAGAAAGTTATTTTAGAGCTTTTAAGTTATTAGAAGATCCTAACATTTCAAAAAATGAAAAATTATTATTAGAAAAAACACTTAAGTCTTTAGAGAAATTTATACCTTCTGATTTTACTGTCAAACTAAAAGAAGATAAATTAGAAATACCTAAGAAATATTTTAAAAAGTAAAAAATATGATAAACTTAATGTGGTGATATAACGTGAATGAAACCATAGGAGCAAAGGGTTCTGGCAATGACCGTCGTCGTAGCCTTAAAATAAGTCAAGCTAAGAAGAAAAAATTAAGAAAACATCGTGAAGAAGAATTAAAGCAATTAGAACAAAAAGTTAAACGTTTGCAAAAGGTTACTTTGATTAAAGTTCTTCCTCTTGTTGTAACAGGACAAGTTTTTAAGACGCTTATTGATAATTCCAAAAAAGTATCAAAAGTAAATAAAGAAGAGACTTTTTCAAAATTAAATATTAAGGTTTATGATGTAAATATATCTAATAATGAAAAAGAGGAAATTGAAGAGAAAAAGGAAAAATATCTATATGAAGATA
>CANRAX010000087.1 GCA_947628635.1 uncultured Bacilli bacterium
ATTTCAATAGAAGAAATAATTAATAATGTTATGCAATACTTTAATAATCTTAATGTTGTATCTGTATAGAGATGATTAAAAATGTTGGAAGATTTAGAAATGGAATATTTTAAAATATTTAAGAAATTTTCAAATATATTTAACTGAGTTGATGTAACGGAAGAAGACAAAATTAAAATTCTTAAGAAGTGTATTGATGAAAAAATTTAAGTAGACGACTGTGATTTATATATCAATAACTATTTATAACATAATCTTGATTATTTTCAAAAATATTTAGAAATACCAAGTAGGAAAAATTTTGATATATTCAAAATAATTTTTAGGCATATAAATGCCGCTTATAGCAGGATAATAAATTATAAAAAAGATAACTACAAATACTAAATAAGTATAAATGATTACTTTGTTCTTTATTTTTTCGGTAATAGTTTTTAATAAATAAACGACAGCTAACATAATAAAAGGTACTATTGCAAAGTAATGATATAGAAACATAGCTCTACTTATAAAAACAAAAGGTAAAAAAGTAAAGGCAATGGCACTGACAAGAAAGAAAGCTGTTTTTTCTTTTTGCTTAATTAATGTATAAATTAAATAGAAAAAGCCTATAATTCCAAACCACCAAATGATGATGTTACCTACTCCTGTAATTCCAGCATGCATGTTAATATTTAAATCACTACTGTAATACCATACTGGTTTATAAGATATAGGCCAAGTATAATAAGGTGAGGAAAAGAAATGTGTTTCAGTTAAACTAGCATGATAGTTAAACATTCTTATGGTTTGAGCAAATATTTCTTTAATACTAAAGTTATTAAGCCATTCAACGTTAGGATATATTAAATAAGTTCCTAAATAAATTAATAAAGGAATTATTACAAAAAAGATAGTACCATATAATATTAATTGCAAAGAAAAACGCTTATTTTTAATTATATGAATAAAAAAGATGATTGCTAAGGCAAAACCAGCATAAAGACCAATCCATTTAGTAGATGTTGCTAAGGCAAAGAAAAGTCCTGATAGGAAAAGATTTCTTATTTCAGATTCTTTATTTATAAAATTGTACATAAAGTAAAAAGCAAGCATAATAAATAAAACTAAAAAGCTATCTACTGTTCCCATACGTGTTTGAGCAAAATGAAAAGTATCAAAAGCCATAAGTAAAGCACTTGTGGTAGCGTAAATTCTTTTTTTAAAAAGTTTCTTGCCAAAAAGATACATTACGAAGACCATTAAAATACCAGCAATGTTGCCCATTAAGCGATAATAAAAGGGTGCCATTTTATGAAAAATTTTGATAGGTATTGATTGTATTAGTTTACCAAGTGGTGGATGTGTCCATTCATAGGCTCTTAGGCCATTAGCATATTCATAAGCAGTTCTGGCAAAATAAATTTCGTCGAAATAACTAGAATTTAAATAACTTATTTGTTCAGGTATAGTTTCTTTTTCATCAGTTAAACTAGTTACTTTCTTATTATTTATAGTTATTTTTTTTATTTTAATCATTTCTTTAGAATTATTAAAAAAAGCTATTTCACCTAATGATGAATTTTCTTGAGGGATAATTCTTAAAAATTTAGCACTTTCAAAAATTTTTTCTTCACCCCAAGAAAAGGCACTGGCTTTTAAATTATATGAACTTTCATAGGCAATATTATCCTTTGATAAAAGAAGTTCATAATCTTTTCCTTTTTCTCCTGTAAAAAATTTAATTTTACTAAGATAAGTTTCATTTGCTAGTTCAATTAATACTTCTTCGTTACTATTTACATTTATAAAAGTATTTGGATTAGTAAATGATCCTAGATTTATGAATGATAAAATGGTATAAAGAAAAATTATTATACCTATAATTAAAAAATCATATTTATCTAAGAATTTTTTCATAAAACTTATCCTCTTCTTTAAATTTATTATGTTTTACATTAATTAACTTTATTTTTAATGATTAGTAGAGCTAATTACATTTAAAATAGTAGTTAAAATTAATCTGTTTTATTTTCTTGCATTGTTTTTATTTTATTATATTCTTTTAAAACATCTAGCATTTCTTCAACAATTACCTTATTAACAACAGGATTATCAGGAATGCTATTGATTAAAACTTCTTCTACTTCTTTTAGTGGTATTGTTTTAGCTACGTAATTGCCTTCTTTTTCCCAATCATCTAAAGAGGCTTTATTGGCGTCAAAAACAGCATTAGTTTCAATGATATAGTAGTATATTTCGTTTTGACGATTTTTACCAGAATTATGATAATTTTTACTGTAATAAGTTATTTTTTCAAAAGGTTCTATTTTAGCATTTGTTATTTCAATACCTGTTTCTTCTTTAATTTCTCTTAGGAGGCAAGCACTTAAGGTTTCACCTTCTTCTAAATGACCTCCGGGAAATTGATATGTTTTATGAGAATAGCCTAAAGTTATTTCATCATTATCATTAATGATGAGGCCTTTAGTACGAATAACAATTTCATCGATATCATCTTTAGTTAAATTATCGTAATTATAAAGTATTTCTTTCATTTTCTTTAGACTACTCCTTTAAAAACTTCTAATTTTTTATTATTGTAAATTATTTTGTTAACATTTATAGTATAGCATATATTTTTTTAATTGTTTACTACTTATAATTAAAATCTAGGATAACTTTCACATATAACTAGAAATTAAATTTATATTATTAATTACTATAAAATGGTTCAATAGTACTTTTCCCATCATATTTTAGAATACTTTTACTTAAAAAAGCAATCAATCCATAAAGGATAAATTGCTCATAGTAACAATTAAGTTTGTATTAAGTTAATTATTTTAAAATATGAGAGTTATTGTCTTCGTATTTTTCTTTTCCTTTAGCTAAGGCTTCTTCTACATTAATCCAATATCTTTGTGTAAGTTTTCCATCAGTAGGATCTATAATTTCATTTTCTAATACACCACAACTATTTTGTATTGTTTTAGCAGAGGCAATATTGTCTTTATTACAAGTAAGCAGCACTTTAGTAATTCCCTTTTTTTGACAAAATTTTAAAGCACAATATAGTTGATATGAATTATAACCTTTTCTTCTTTCTGTTGGTCTTATACCATATCCAATGTGTCCTCCGTGCTCTAGTAAAGCCTTATTTAAAGTAAACCTAATATTAATAATACCTAATAATTTATTATCAGCTTCTCTTACTAGGAAAAAAGTCTCGCCTGGAACCTTTTTATCCGTAGGCGCTATCGTTCTATCCTTTTTTATTTTATCTAGCCAACCGTCGTAATCTCCTATATAGCGATTTAATCCGCCAACACCATTAATAGGAGAATTATAATCATTAAATTCTTGGATATATTCATATGCTTGTTGTTCATATTCTTTAGTAGGTATAATAAATTTTAATTTTTCCATAATACTTATTTTAATGCTTTAACTTTTTCTTTAGAACAAGAAAAGTTAATCAATACTCCTGTATCTTCATACCCTGCATTTATGTATGCTTTATTAGAAGCTGGATAATTATAATCAGTATATAATAAAGGTACTAGACCTTCAGAAAGCAACTTGGCAGTTAAATCATGTATTAGGTTCGCTGCATAGGCTTTTTTTCTTTCTTCAACAGGAGTATAAACACTTTTAATTTTTGCAGCCGAATCAATAACTATATATTCAGCCATACAAACAGTTTTACCCTCATTATTTCTCCATATATAAAATGTATCAGAATTAAGCATTTTTTTGACTGTTTCTGAAGCTTCAGCTAGTGTTATTTTTTCTTTTCCTATTTCTAGACTACGCTTGTAATAAAATGCAGTAAGTTCTTCTATTTCGTCTAATCGTGGCTTATCCATATTTCCATCAGTTTCTCTTGGCACTTTTACGTTTCTACAACATAAAGTTCCCATTTCAAAATAATCATCTCGATTTAAAAATTCAAAATCGTCTTCCAAAAGATAATCATATAATTCTTTTTTGCAAGTAAATTTATCTTTTGGATTATCTGTTAAATAATATTTCATTGCTTCTTCAATTTCGGTTACTTTATCACAATCAATTCCATCTTTGGTCCAAATCCAAGTAGGAAAACCAACTGCTCCACGGCAAATAACATAATTTTCTTCATCACTATAAAGCAAAACAGAGTCGCTTTTTAAATTTTGAGTTATAAGAAAAAACTTATACTTATCTTTTTGAAAATCTTCAGAATTAAATATTTTGTTATTTTGATTTATTTGCTTCATCAATATCTACCTCCTTTTGTTTTCTTATTAAACTCTTTTATCTTAGCTTAATAGAATTATACCATATTTATTTTTCTTTTGTAATTTTTACCACTGATGTAAAAAAACACAAAGTCTATTTTACAAAATTATTAGTGACTCTGTGATTATATCTAAGCATTTAATCCTAAGTTAAAAATATTTATTAACGTTAATTATATATTATTTGATTTTAATCTTATATCATTAGGTGTATTAGATAATTTTTTTACAATAGGTGGATGTACTTCTTTTTCAA
>CANRAX010000088.1 GCA_947628635.1 uncultured Bacilli bacterium
GTTACAGTATTTGATCCACCAGTTTGTTCACTGGTCGTACTACTAAGTAGAGTTTTACCTACTCCATATGAAGCCCAAGTTCCTCCAAATTTATTTTGAACTTCAGTTGTTGTTTTTAAGGTAGTTGATATATAAATACTTCCTACGGGATATACTTCATCTAATATTTCTTGCTTTAAAGTAGTTAATTGATTACTAAACTTAGTACAGGTTCCATCTATCGCGGCCTGTACATTATTTACGGCTAATCCAGAACTAGTTTTGTCAAAATAAACATCTTCACTTTTTACTAAAGTATCAGCTATTACATTAGTTATGGTTGCTAAAACAATTCCTATTATGATACTTAATAAAACTTTTTTATCAACTTTTGTTTTCATATAAAATACCTCATTAACGAACATTTCGTTATTTTCTAATAAAATTATATATCGGGTATCTCGATATGTCAACAATAAAATAACGAGAAATGTGATAATTTTGTTGAGGTGAAGGTTAATGATAGGTAAAATATTAAAATATATGCGAGTTCAAAAAAAATTAAATCAAATTGAATTGGCGCAGTCTTTAAACATAGCCCAAACTACACTAAGTGGCTATGAAACAAAGTATAGTAATCCAACTTTTGAAATGATTGAAAAAATTGCAAATAGTTGTGATTATGAAATAGTTTTTAGAAATAAAAAAACCAAAGAAGAAATTACTACGAATAATATTGGAAGAAAAATATAAAGAAACTAAAAGACAAATAGGCAAAATGTTTACCTATTTGTCAATGGTCTTAAACAACTAATAAAGTTGTTTTTTTAAAATAATTTTTTTGTAATATATTTGTCATTATCATAATAACAATAATAAATATTAGCATTAGCTTGTGATTTTAAGTAAGCTATTTTTGAATTTTCAATAATTAGGGCTGTATTATTTTCTAAGCCATATACTTTGTCTTCTTTTTTTAAAATTTTTGGTAATTCGTCTTTTCTTTTTTCATAATGGGGACAAATTGTTAAATCTAAAAAGCCTAAGCCTGAGATAAATTCTAGACTAGATGTTTCTCCACGTAGCATACGACAATCAGATAAGCCTTTTTTAGAAAGCATTATAGCTCCAGCTGACATACCTACTAAAATAACATTGCTTTTTGCTTTAGCTTGTAAAATTTTTATTATATTATAGTTCTTTAAATCATCTAGAAGTTTTATTGTATCGCCACCACAAAAATAAATTATATCGGCATTATTAATTTTATCTTGGACAATATTAGGATTATTAATAATATTTTTCTTTTTTAGATATTCACAACTACATCCAAGTGATGTATAAATTTTTTTCATAGTATCATAATAAGAGTCTGAAAAAGAACTTGCTAATCCTATAAATAAAAAATTAGGATTACTTTTTTCTGTCAATGCAACAATTTTTTCATCAATTTCCTTAGTTTCGTATGAAGTATTTCCTCGACCTACTTCTCCACCACCAACTAAAACATATTTAGCCATTTGTTTCGCCTCTTTATCTAATATTTTATCAATATAAATACTTATGTAAGTTTAAAATGAAAATATAACCATTCGCATCCAGTTTTTAGCAGTAGTATCGCCAGACATGCATTTGCCTAATTCTTGAAGAGTTCTTTTTTTAGCAGATGGATATCGTAAACAACTATCTAAAAAAACGACGTTGTCATTATTATCATAACCTAACAATAGTAAAGTATGGTGCGTTGAAGCTAAATCACTGCATTTACTATTTGCCACAAAAATTAATACAGGTTGTCCATTATCTAAAGCTTTTCTAGCTAAACTTATTGATTTTGAGATACTTGTTTCATTAAAATAGGCTTTAGCTTTAACATTAAAATGATTAATTACTTTATTAAATCCACTTTTACCTTTTAAAACGCCTTCATCGCCAGAACTATATAAAAAATTTTGAAGATCTAGCGTAGAATAATTAGTATTATTAGTAGCGTTCATTCCACAAGTAAAGGCATGTGAACGACAAGAACCTGATAACAGTTTACTATTATTTTGATATCCCATGTAATATTTTACTGTTCCTTTTTCATATTTTACTGTTGCGATTTCAGCACATTTATCTCCAGGATAAGTTCCACATCTTCCACCCTTATCTTTTACATTATATTTAATAGTTATTTTTTTCGCTTTTCCCATTCCTTTACCAATGGAATCTTCATCATCAATTTCGCTCTTTCCAGCACCGTGTTCATAGCCACTTGGATCTGTGACTATATTTTGCCTTTTTGCTGAAGTGTCAATGTAGGTTACTCCATTATAAACTTGTACTTCTTCATCATAATTCCAACAAGTACTGATGGAGAATCTATCGTCTAAGCTAACCATAACCATATTAACAATTGTTGGGGTAAGAAATAATAAAACTAGTGCTAATAGACAATTCTTAATTTTATTTTTTAGTTTTTTATCTTCAGGATTAATAACATATCTAACAAAAACAATTGCTAATGCAATGATAGCTAAAATTGGCCCAACAACTTGAATTAAACGTAAAAGTCTTTTACATATTAATAAAATATTTGCTAAGGTTACATCACTACAAATTTTGCTAAGATCATCAAATAAAATATACATTTTATCAACTCCATTTTTTATTTTTGTTCTTTTGAAATATTTATTATTTTATCTATTTATGAGATTAATAATATTTTAAATAAATTAAAGTATAAGTAAAATTAACAACATTATTATAGGTATAAAAATTAAAATATAGTCAATCAATTTATTGAAAAGATTTAATCTTTTTGTTAGAGAAAACATTATGTTTATTAAAATTATTCCAATTAGGCCTCCAAATGTATTCATAATAATATCTGTTATATCAGATACACCAATATGTAACACGTATTGTAAAACTTCGAAGATAAAAGACGTTAAGATTATTATTACTATATTGAAAAAAGTATGATTTTTAAAAAAGTATTTTAAATACATGCCAAATGGAATAAACAATAAAAAATTAATAATCGTTTCTTTGATACCATTTACTAATGTATTTGTTTTAAATGGAATTAAATTAATTGAACGTATACTTTTTATACTTGAAATATTTAATCGAAATTTAAAAACAATTATCCAAATAAGTAAAAGTATATATAATATAAAAAATATTTTAATTGAAAATTTTCTTTTTTTGTTATTTTCCATATTTTTTCCTTTTTTTCAAATTTTTGAACCTTATCCGTTGAAGTTTTTAGATTTTTTTAATTATCTATATATTTATAGTTTAACATATATTTAAAAAAAGATAAATTTTATTTGGATAAAAACTATTTTAATATGGTTTAATATTATGAAAAGTCCATAACATTTGACATTGTGTTTATATTGTTAAATCGAAAAAGTAGCCTAGGGAAAAATACAATAACTTTTATTTTTTGATAAATGTTTTATTTTGTATAAAATTAGGAATATAATTTGTAATCCAGTCACTTATTTCGTTTTCATCTATATGTAGATTTCCTTGTCCAGTTCCTAAATTGTGATTCTTTTTTCTTATACCATGAAAATCGCTTCCACCACTCATATACATATTTTTTTGTTTACATATATGAATTAAATAACTTGTTTGTTCATCAGTAAAAGTAGTATAGAAGCATTCTAGACCATCTAATGCATAATTATTTATTATATTTAATAAATCATTTGATATGTTTGATGAATAAGCAAATGTGTGTGCTAAAAACGCTAAACCTCCTGATTTATGTATCATCTCTATTGTTCTTTCTAAGCTAGGAAATAAAGATGACTCATCAACATATAATGGGCTTTTGGGATTATATACTTCATTTCTAGTAAATCCAGTGTTGGTCGTAATAGATTTTTGATTTAAGAAAAATTTATAATTTTGCCAATACTTTTTTATTTCACGTGCAAAAGCAGTCCTACATGACTCTATTTTGGGATTAAATTGAATATTTTTTTCATTAAAAATGACTCCAATTTTTTTATATTGCTTCTTGATTAATTCATATTCTTTTAATTGCTTTTCTTCAAAAGTTAATACATTATCGTTTAAAAATTGTTGCATTGTTTCTATATTAAAGCCATATCCTAATACTTCTATTGTTTCTCCTTTATAGGTCGTTGTTATTTCAATACCAGTTATTATTTCTCCTGCAAATTTATTTCTTATATTAGAATTTAAGAGTTCAAAGTGAGCTTGTATCGTATTATGATCAGTGATTGATATTAAGCTTAATTTATTTTTTTGGGCTTCATTTAATAAGTCCAAAACATTATAACTACCATCTGAATAAGTAGTATGTGTGTGTAAGTCTATCATATTTTTTCCTCGCTATCCTATATAGTGTTATGATAATGGATTTGTCAATATAGAAGTCTGTTTTCTAAATTGTCATAATTTTTTATTTAGTGTTTTTTATGAATAACTTTATTACCAATTTTCATTGTATAAAGAACATTTGTTTGGTATAATATTACTGGATACATTTGGAATATATCAGATG
>CANRAX010000089.1 GCA_947628635.1 uncultured Bacilli bacterium
TTTCTAATACCCTAGTTTACTCATCCATCGATATTGATGACATCGATATGATGACTTGACAAGAAAAAAAATTCTAGTTATAATTAAGGTGCTAATAAGATATAATATATCTTGATTTACGATAATTTAAAAATGTTTTAAAACATTGAAAATTAAAGTAATGGTTGAGATATAAAAATCTTATCAATCTTATTAGTCAAATTGCATCATAAGAACAAAGAAGGAAAACTTTAAGTGGTAAGTGGCTGGGTCGATTAATGATTGCGATTTTTCACTTTGATTGTGAATAGCCAGCTCCCTATAAACCAACAACAATGGATGATTTATCAGGTCGCTTTTGTTGTAAAAAAGTATAGAGCTAGTAATAGTGTTTGGACAAGTATGTTCATATGTATTTTTTTGGTATATAGATTTAATCATTATCTATATATTTTTTTGTTTATATGAAAAGTTACTAATTTTTTGTACTGCTACTTTAAGAATGATTAATATCAGAAATTTTGTCCCTTGACAAAGTTTTATGCAAATACTATAATTGTGTTATATCCTAGGTGATAGTAGTAGGGATAAGTTTTATTATTTTTACACTAAAATGTAAAAAGGTAGAATTTTGAAGTATGAAAACACGACTTTTAGCTAATTTTTAAAAAAAATTAGACTGAATTTACTGTGGGGAAGCGTAAGCTTTTAATAGTAATACTTACCAAGGCTAGGGTAATGCAATTTGAAGAGAAAGAAACTCTTAACTGATAAGTGATTTATTAAATGAAACTGATAATTTCAAATGATAGGTCTTTTTCAAAAACTCGGGCCACCTTTTGGTGGTTTTTTTGATTGCAATTTTTCCTTAATATATTTATAATTTAGATAGTAGGAGGATTTGTTATGGATGAAGAGGATATAAAATATAATGAAGAAGATAATGATGATATTTTTGAAATAAACGGTATAAAAATTGAAAAAAATATGGATGAAAATTTAAAGAAAGCTATTACAAAATATAATTTAGTTCACAATAAAATCGTTAATGATTTAAATTCTAAATAAATATTGAAATTAATTGTTAATTGTGATAGTCTATTTATAGGGTAAGGAGGGTAGATATGGCTAAGAATTATAATGCAACGATTACTGAAAAATATGAAGCTAAAGTTAGTAATAATGCTAATGGTAAGTGTTTATTTGATGAGCAAAAATATGATTTATATTATGATAAAATAAAAAATACTATTAAAAATTTAGTTTCAAATTGTGATAATATTATTAAGGCTATGGATAAAATTTTAAATGATCCTCAAACGGGGAAAGCTCCAGCTACTTATTGTAAAAGGGTAAAACAAAATGCTGAAAAAATTAAAACGGAACTTATTGAAAGCAGAAATAATTTGAGTGTTAAATTAGATGGAGAGTTTAAAAGGCAAATAAAAATGTGGATAGCCTGGGCTAAAAAGCAAGAAGTAACAAGAGTGCAAAAATTGTAAAAGAGGTGTGATATGGCTGTTAAAAAGTATCAAATAAAGGATGCATTACTTCAAAGAACTTTAAAAGAATGTAAGACGTATGTAGCAAATATAAATGATGTTATTGGAACGTATGGCGATGGGGCAACTAATGAAAAAACTTTGATAGGTTATGTAGAAAGAATGAATGAAAACTGTTGGTCTGATGGTAAGCAAGCTACTGCTTGGTATCAAAGTAATCAGAACTATTTAAATAAAATAAATTCTCAGATGAAAACAATAGATGATGATTTAAAAACATTGGATTTAATGGGAAATATTAATTAAAAGAGAGCTACTTTACAGAAAATTTACAAAAAAAAGTGATTTTTTGAATTTTTTTGTTGACATAAAAAAAGAAAAGGTTTAATATATGTTTCGAAAGGGCGAAAACTTAGTACATTTTACTTGGTTTTCGCTTTCTTTGTTTACTTAGGGGCGATGAAATTGGGGCAGTATTTTACTAACGAAAAGTTACCTAGTAATGTAAGAAAGACAGAGTGTTTTGTCTTAGGTAAAAATTTTACTTTTTTAACTGATAATGGAGTTTTTTCTAAAAACGGTTTGGATTTTGGCAGTAGACTTCTTCTTGATGCAATCCCGCTTGAAGAAGTTGGAGGCAAAATTCTTGATATGGGTTGCGGTTACGGAGTATTAGGTATTGTTTTAGGTAAGATTACTAAGGCACATATTGATATGGTCGATGTAAATTTGAGAGCTTTACATTTGACAAAAAGAAATATTTTAATTAATAATGTTTCTGATATTGACGTGTTTGAAAGTAATGTTTATGAAAACATAACTGGTAAATACTCATCCATTATTACTAATCCGCCAATTAGAGCTGGAAAAAAAATAGTCTATCAAATGGTGATGAATGCTTCAAATTATTTAGAAAAAGATGGAAAACTTTTTTTAGTAATTAGGAAAGAGCAAGGTGCTAAATCGCTAATTGTCGACTTAGAAAAAGTATATAATGTTAAAGTACTTGAAAGAAAAAAAGGATTTTATGTCATAAAATGTGAAATTAAATAACATTTATGATAAGAAAAAAACTAAATGTGGGGTGAAAAAGTGGCTTACAAAGTTGTTAAATGTGGTGATTACCGCAAAAGAAGAAATTTTTCGAGGATTAGAAACACATATGAATTAAAGGATTTATTGGAAATTCAAAAAAAGTCATATGATTGGTTTATTAAAAATGGTATTAGAGAGGTCTTTGATGATTTGTTTCCAGTAGAAAATTTTTCTGGAACTTTATCACTAGAATTTGGTGATTATCATTTTGATGAACCTAAATATTCTATTAAAGAAAGCAAAGATCGTGAATCTACTTATTCTGCACCTTTAAGAGTAGATGTACGTTTATTTAATCGTGAAAGTGGCGAAGTTAAAGAGCAAGAGATTTTTATGGGTGATATGCCTATAATGACAAACAGTGGTACTTTTGTTATTAATGGAGCAGAGCGTGTTATCGTTTCACAATTAGTACGTTCTCCAAGCGTATATTTTAATCGTGAAATAGATAAAAACGGTCGTGAATTAATTACATCACAGATAATTCCAACAAGAGGAACTTGGCTTGAATTTGAAACAGATGCTAGGGATGTTTTGTATGTAAGAATTGATAGAACTAGAAAGGTTACATTGACGACATTATTAAGAGCATTTGGATTGTCTAGTGATGAGGATATTTTAAAAGTATTTGGTGATGATGAATATTTACAAAATACTATTAGTAAAGATTCAACTAAAAATACTGATGAGGCTTTAATTGAAATTTATGAAAAATTAAGACCAGGTGAACCTGCTACACTTGATTCTTCTAAAAATCAAATTATTACACGATTCTTTGATGAATTTAGATATGATTTAGCTCGAGTTGGTCGCTATAAATTTAATAGAAAATTGAATGTTATTGATCGTTTACTTGACCAAACTTTGGCTGAAGATATTGTTGTTGATGGAAAAGTTGTCTTTGAAAAGGGAACTAAAATTACAAAGACTAATATTGAAGAATTAAAAGATGTTCTTAATAAGGGATATGGTCTTGGTGAAGTAAAAGTTAATGAAGAATTAGATAATTATAATAAAGTTCAAGTTATTACTATTCAAGATCCAAGTGATAAGAAGAAAAAACTTATTGTTATGGGCAATGATCAAAGTATTGATGTTAAGAGATTAACTATTTCTGATGTTTATGCCTCTGTATCATATTATTTAAATCTTTTACACGGTGTAGGCAATTTTGATGAAATCGATCATTTAGGAAATCGTCGTATTCGTCAAGTTGGTGAACTTTTACAAAATCAATTTAGAATTGGTGTTTCTCGTATGGAGCGTGTTATACGTGAAAGAATGACAACACAAGAGATGGAGGAAGTTACGCCTAAGACGTTAATTAATATTAGACCTGTTACGGCTGCAATGAAAGAATTCTTTGGTAGTTCACAATTATCACAATTTATGGATCAAACTAATCCAATCGCTGAGCTTACTAATAAACGTCGTTTATCAGCTTTAGGTCCTGGTGGTCTTTCTCGTGATAGAGCGGGAGTTGAAGTGCGTGATGTTAATGCTTCACATTATGGTCGTATTTGTCCTATTGAATCTCCTGAAGGTCCAAATATTGGACTTATAACTTCTCTTGCTAGTTATGCTAAAATAGACGAATATGGTTTTATTATGACTCCATATAGAAAAGTTGTTGATTGTCAAATTACTGATGAAGTGTGTTATTTAACAGCCGATGAAGAGTTAGATTATATAATTTCTCAATCTACTGTTGGAACTAATGAAGACAATAAAATTATCGATGAACAAGTAAATGCTCGTTTTCGTGGCGAGAATATTTTGGCAAAGCCTGAACAAGTTGATTATATTGATGTTAGTCCACAACAAGTTGTTTCTATTACAACAAGCTGCATTCCTTTCTTAGAGCATGATGATG
>CANRAX010000090.1 GCA_947628635.1 uncultured Bacilli bacterium
AAAATTTTAACTAAATAAAGAATTATTATTAAAAAGAAAATATCTATTATAAATTAAGGAAAAATTGGTGGTGGTAGTATGAATGAAACAGCAATTCCAAATAATTTAAAAGAAAAACTTTCTAAATATTTTTTAGCATTAAAAAAAGAAACATCTGCAAAATTTCCATTTTTAAATATAGATGAAGAAAAAGAAGAAGAATTATTTCAAAATGCTTTAAATTCATTTTTAGAAAAAGAAAATGAAATTAACCTTGATATTTTAGTAAAAAAGCTTTCAAATTATTTAAATAAAGAATACACCAGTTACTTAATAAAAATATTAAACGAAAGTGATAATAAACAAATTTTAAAAGATTATACCGATTTTTTCTTTAGTAATAATACCAAAAATTCTCCTGAAGACACTTTGACAGAATATACTAATTGTCTTCTTTCTTATATGCCTAACATTTCTTATGAAGATTGTCTTTATTTATCTGAAAATAAATTTATAAAAAAAGCTTTTTTGGAACTTATTTATCTACCTAATAACCAATTAAATGAAGAAAAAATACAAGATTTATTACAAACAGATATAAGTATTTTATTAGAACCATTCTGTACTAATAATAATATTTATTTAGATAAAGATGACTTAACTGATGAAGATAGTTATTTTGATGATATTACTTTACCAGATCCTAAGAAAGTAAATGATACTTATTTTACAGATAATATTTTGATTGATTATTTAAATAATCTTCCCGATATATTTACTCCGGAAGAAAGAAAGTATTATTTTAAACGTTTAGCAGAAGGGGATGAAACTGCTAAAAAAGAAATCATTGAACATAATTTAAAATTTGTTGTCAAAGTTGCAAAGCGCTATCAAAATAAAGGGCTACCTCTTATTGATTTAATTCAAGAAGGTAATATTGGTTTAATAAAAGCTGTTGATAGATTTGATCCAAATCGTCCCAATGAATTTTTAACTTATGCTCAGTGGTGGATAAAGCAAGCTATTACAAGAGCCATTTATAGTACTGGTCGAACGATTAGATTACCAGTACACGTTAATACAAAACTTTCTAAAATCATGCGATTACAACTTAATCTTAGTGATACATATGGTCATGAAGTAACAAATAAAGAATTAGCTGAAAAATTGAATATGTCTAAAGAAGAATTAGAAAAATTTCTTTCAGAAACTTCCGATTGCATAAGCTATGATGTCAATGTTACTGATAATAATAATGACGTTGATAGTTCTGAATTAATAGATTTTATACCAGACGATAACACAAATATTGAAGAAAATTATATAAAAGGTGACCTCAAAGAACATATGCTTCCTTCTTTAGATAAGCTAAAACCTCGCGAACGCTATATTATAATTGAAAGAATTGTCAATAAAAAACCTCTTTCATATGTATCTAAAAAATTAAACATAAGTCGTGAAAGAGTTCGTCAAATTGAAATAAAAACTCTTCAAAAACTAAAAGATGATAAAATAATGCAAACAAATATGAACTATCTTGATAATCCTGAAAAAGTAAATGTTTTTCAAAAAGAAGCCTTTTCTATATTTAAAGCAGTAGGTGGTAAAAAAGACTGTGTTCTAGAAGCTATAAGTTATTTAGATAAAGAGGAAAAAGTCTATCTTCATAAAATTTATGGTCAAAACTATAAAAACAAAGTAGAAATTGGCCACAGTAAAGAATTGGACGAAATAATTACAAAATTAAAAATATTTACGTCTACTCTTAAAAGAATGTCTCAAGCAAATATTATAGATCAAAGTCTATGCCATATATTACAAATTTCTGAAGAAGAATTGACTGAAAAATTAAATATTCTTTCAAATAAAGATAGAAAACTACTTGATGAAAAATACGCTAACGGTTTTTCTAACCCACCAACTAAGACATTTCCTTTACCAATAGAAGAATATATTACTAGAAAAATAATCAGAAGTTTATTCCAAGAAATAGATTCTAAACAGAAAAATCTCTTTAATAAAAATAATATAATAACAAAAAATAGTTTAAAAGAAGCTTTTTCTCATCTTACACCAGAAGAACAAGAATTCTTGAAAAACTGCAAAAGCTCTTGTGACAAAGAACAAAAATATTTTTTAAAAAAATATAATAATTCTTCTGAAGAACAATATTACTTAGACAGAATTAGAAATGCTAGTGAAAATATCATTTTTCAAAAATTAATTACTTATGCCAATAATATTGAAAATAGTGGTTACTATAATATAGACATAAATGAAGTTGACTTTCTTTCATTAACTTCGGCTAAAAATGTTGAAGAGTTAAAATATCATTTAACCAAATTAACTTCAAATGAATTAACATTATTAAAAGATCGCTTTGGTAATAATTTTTTAGCTAAAAAAATTGTTAAAAATTTAGAATATAATAAGAAAAGAAAAATCATCACTCAAATTATTCCAAAAATAAATCTAAATGCTTCAAAAATGCAAAACAAAATAGAAGAAGTATTAACCAACGATAAAGCTATTATTAAAGAAGCTATAAGTTATTTTAATGATAAAGATAAGAAATTTTTAGAAGCTTTCCTTTTTAGTAATCAAGAATATTTAACTGAAAGTAATTATAAAAGATTAAATGAAATACTTTTACCAGCTTTAACTTTAGCTATTAGAAATTTAAAAGATAATGGTGAACTTACCAGAAATACTACTGAAAAAATTATTAATTTATCAAGGAGTAATGCAAATATAAAGCTTTTCTTTAATATTAAACTGGATGATCTAAAAGAAATTTTAGCTAGTTTATCTCCTAAAGAACAAGAACTTTTCTATAAAAAATTTGGGTCTAATTTAAATCAAAATAATATTTTAACTCCTGAAGAAAATAAATTATATAAAAGTCTTTATCTAAAAATTAGAAGATTAATTAGATTTCAACAAAAAACAATTTTACAAAAAGATGATTTAGAAAACATCAAAAATATATATTTAAATTTAAATCCAGAAACAAGAAATCAATTATCTATTGAGGAGAGAGCACTTTTGGATAACATTTTTCTAACTGATAACTTTAATGAATTAAATAACACTAATAGTAGAAAAGAATTTCTACAAGCTTTAAAAAATATTCTTTTACTTAGCAATAAATCAAACATTAAAGAAGCTAATAAAATATATCTAAAAAGTATTATATCTTATATTAATAATGAAAAATTTTAATTTTGCAAAGTCAAAGAAGAAAAGTTGTTGAATAAAATTAATTATTATGTTAAAATTGAAAATGTCTAGTAAAGACATCTTTCTGGTCTGTTGGTGAAGTGGCTTAACACACCACCCTCTCAAGGTGGCATTCACGGGTTCGAACCCCGTACAGACTACCAAATTGATAGGAAACTCGGAAAAATACGAGTAAAAATAGAGAACGTACTTGATAAAAGTGCGTTTTTATGTCATGATGTATTTGTCAAGGAAACTTGCATAAAATAAAAATGGAACATTCAATATCGCATGTTGAGTATTGCCAAAAATGTTTGGTTTCACCTAAATCATTGCTTGAGTTAGGTGATTTTCTTTTTATTTTAAAACTATAAATAGTAGTAATACTAATAGGAAGATAAGAATTACTAGAGAAAGAATTAAGAAATCCTTCTTGTTCATTATATTGACTTTCTTCATGAAGTTTGGCAAGCACCCAACCATTAAATGTTCCATAACGATAATACGACTTTCAAGAGTCACTTTTTTTTACAATTTATTTTTAATAACTCTTGACATATGACAACCTGTCATACTATAATGATAGACGTGCGTATGAAAGGAAAATGCCTATGCCAAGTAAAACTTTTTTTAATCTACCAAAGGAAAAACAACAAAAACTTCTTGAAACTGCTTTCCAAGAATTTGCTAATAAAAAATATCCAGATGTTTCAATAAATAAAATAATAACTAATGCTAATATTCCTAGAGGTAGTTTCTATATGTATTTTAATGATAAAGAAGACCTTTTTGAATACTTAATTGATATAAAAGCAAAATATATAGAAGACCAAGCAAAAGCAATAATAAAAGAAGTAAATGGCAATTTACATGAATTTTTTATAAATATTTTTACTAAATTAACAGATGATTTTTATACGCAAAAAAACTTAAGTATTTTTAAGAATATCTTTATTTTTAATAGATTATGTGCCAAAAATTTAGATAATCCCAGTCACAAACTCTATTTAGCTGTAAAAGATTATATCGATAAATCTACCTTAAAAGATTACGATTTAGAATTTATTTTCTCTTTTATCTCACATAATCTTTTCTTTGCTTTAGATGAATATTCTAAAACAAATGATTTAGAAAAAGTTAAAGATAAATA
>CANRAX010000091.1 GCA_947628635.1 uncultured Bacilli bacterium
AGAATGTAAAAAAATACAAATTAATTATATAACTTGTATTTTCTCTTAAATTTTTCCAACATTTACTTTACTTCACCGCATGATAAAAATACATTAAAGTAAAAAGTGTAAATATATCAGGCAATTTACACTTTGTTTTACTGTTATTTTTTTATTACTTAAGCTTACTAACTAGAACTTTTTCCTAAAGTAACTTTTGTTTTATGTTCTTTACCATTTCTGATGTAAGTAATTTCGATGGTATCGCCAGCTTGATATTGATATAATTCATATCTTAGGTAAGCTATATCCTTTACCTTAGCATCATTTAATTTAATAATGACATCGCCTTTTTCTAAATCTGATTTTTGAGCAGCAGAATCTTTTTCTAAATCGACAATTACTACACCTTCAGTAACATTTTTATCAAGCATAATTTGATTTCTATATAAATTCATTGTATCAGTTGTATTTAACATAGAAATACCTAGAACAGGCCATTCAATTTTTTCGCCTTTTTCTAAGGACTCAACATGGCTCATAGCATATTCAATTGGTATAGCAAAACCCATTCCTTCAATTTGTGAATCAACAAGTTTCATTGAACAAATACCAATTACTTCGCCATTGATATTAAGAAGTGGTCCACCACTATTTCCCGGATTGATAGAAGCATCAATTTGTAAAACACGCATTACCCAATCATTATTAGAAGAATTACCAACACTTACAGATACCATTCGATCTTTACCAGATAATACACCAGATGTAACACTACCACGATAGTCGTATCCCATAGGGGCACCTATTGTAAATATAGAATCTCCTAAACTCATATCTTCACTTTTACCAATGTTAGCAACCATTTTAACTTTATCCTTATCAATCTTTAAAACAGCTAAATCAAGATATTCATCGCTTCCTAATGTTTCAGCTTCTACTTCTTCGTCAGTTGTAGTAATTACTTTTATTTTTTTACTATCACTAACAACATGTTGATTTGTTAAAATGTAGCCATATTTATTATCAACTTTATAAATAAAACCACTACCAGTTGATGAAACCTCATCATTTTCATAAACTCTAACAACTACAACAGCGTCATAAATTTTATCAATTGCAGCTTTTAAGGAAGTCTTTTCATATACTTGAGTTTTATTTTTAGTAATGACTGTATTATTATTACTACTTCCTAAGACATCATTAATAATTGGTGTCCATTTAAGAAGTGCAAACATTACTACTCCTCCTATTACAAAAGAAAAAACTACTAAAAAAATTAATTTAAAACTTTCTTTACTACTTTTATTTTTAGTCATTTAATTTGCTCCTTTCAATTTTTCTAATATCTTCCCAATTAAGAGGAAAGCCCATTTTTTCAAGTACTTTATTAATACTTATTGTATGTAAATTATAATTCAATGTTTCAATACAATTATTGATTTCAATACACATATTTTTAAAATCATCTGGAATTAACATTTGTTTTAATATAATTATTAAAGCAAAAACATCATTCTTACCATAAATATATTCATCATCTTCTTTAGGTATTTTTAATAAACTATGAAATACAGTATCATTGATAGTTTTTTGAGTTTTATTCTCATATAAAATATCTTCATGAGCACATAAATTTCTGTAATTAGCAAGAATTGGTAGATAGTTCATTAAAATTTCTGACTCTATTCCATAAATATCAGCTATTTCTTTTTGATCTTCAGTTTTTAATATCGAATACATTTCACTAACTATACCAAAGGATAAAACTTTAACTAAAATCCATAATGGTATATAACCATAATTAGATACATAATGTAGAGTAGCTGAATGTTGATGACAATTTAGTCTTATCTGTCTTTTCATTTTCTTCAGCAAATCATTTAATTGTGCTTGTTTGTCTGGTTTTCTAGTGAAGTTTTTAGCTTTCAAGTAATCATTTTCTTTATAACCATATTTTTTAGATAATTGATAAGAAGTAATAGATTTTAAGTTGTTTTCTATAACAAGTAAATATTTAAATAATATATTTCTAAAGGAACGATCAAATAAAAATAAACTATATAATTCTTCAAAAGTAGTTCCATCTTTAAATCTTTTATCTTCATAGGAGTTCATAAATAAATGTCTATAACCATTTAAAAAGAAATAATTTTCTCGTAAAAGAACACTTTTTACATAATTTTCATCATTAATAGTCATACCTTTTTGTTGCAAAATTTTTACTTGTTCATCTAAATTCTTGAAGTTCTTCTCTATCATATTCTCACCTACAATAGATTATATCATAATATTTAAAGAAAAAATATGAAATTTTAATGAATTTATATGTTATAATTTTAGTAATGGCTTATACTTTTAGAAATGGGGGAATAATTATGCCAGCTACTATTACACACGCTTATTTTGCAAGAGATATATATGAGATATTACCAAGTAATATAAAAGAAAAAGTAAATGTTCAAAGAGTAAAAATGTTTGGTCAATCAACTGATTCATTGATGTTTTATAATTTATTTTCTATTATACCTGGAAAAAAAATTAGAAAATTAGATAATTATTTTCATAGAAACAAAACACAAGAATTCTTTTTAAATCTGATTAATTATATAAAAGAAAATAATTTAAGTAATAATAAAGATGTTAGTTCTTTCTTAGTAGGATTTATTTGTCATTATATGTTAGATTCTACGGTTCATCCATATGTTATTTATAAGACAGGAGAATTTGATAAAAATAGACCAAGTACATATAAGTATAATAATATTCATGGTTTTATGGAAGCTTTTATAGATAATGATATGGTTAGAAGAAGAAATAAAACAAATCCTTATGTTTTTCCATTAGAAAAATTTTGTTTTTCATTAGATAAGTTTTCGCCTGAATTAAATAAGGTAATAGATTATGCTTTTTATAAAACTTTTAAACAAGAAAACATGAGTAAAATATATTATAAATCTTTAAAACAAATGAAAAGGGCTTTAGTTTTATTTAGAAAAGATAGATTTGGAATTAAGAAAAATATTTATAAATTTATAGATACTTTTACAACACGAAAAACATTTCGGTTAGAGGCCGTTAGTTATCATTATCCACTTGAAGATAAACACAATTTCTTAAATAGTAATCATCAAGAATGGCGCAATCCTGCTGTTTATGATATGACTAGTACAGAGTCTTTTATAGACTTATATTTAAAAGCATTAAAACAAGCTAAAGTGTTAATTTGTGGTAGTTTTGACTATATAAATGGAAAAGATATTGATTTAAAAAGTCTATTTACAAATAAAAGTTATGTAACAGGATTAGATTGTGATGAAGAAAAAGAGTTAAAATATTTTGCATTTTAATTCTTTTTGTATAGAAAAAAATTTTTGTCTAATACTATTATTAGGTGAAGTTTAATGTTTTATAGATATGAAATAAGAAATAATGGAAAAGAAGATATTTTGTACTTATACTTAAATATGAAAGAAGAATTTTCTAAAGAATTAGGGAGAAATGCTAGTAATGAAGAATTAAGTAGAAGAACAAAAAATTTTATAAAGAATAACAATATTAATTTCAATGGAAAAAAAGTTTATTTAATAGTAGATGGAATTGTTGTAAGAACTTTAGATATAAGTAATGTATTTAATATTGACGAAATTAAAAGCAGTAAAAATTTTGCTGATGAAACTTATTTAGTAACTTTAAAATTAGAAGATAATTCTTTTATTGAAATTTTTTTAAAAGATTATTTGTTAGGTATTTTAGCTGGTTTTTTCTTTTTTAATATTGAAGAGGAAACCTATAAGGCTTTAGCCCTTTTATTTAGAAGTTTTGCTTATAAAATGATGGAAGAAAAAAATTATATAGAGGCAAATTCTTATTTTGCTAACTTTTCAAGTATAGATAATTACAGACTTATTTGGAATAAGAAATACAATGAAAACTATAATTTTATTGAAAAGGCTATTAAGGAAACAAATGGAGAGTTTCTTACTTATAATAAAAAATTTATTTTACCATTCATACATTACTGTAATAGTGGCTTTACTTGTATAAATAAAGATTTTCCTTATTTAAAAAAGGTTAACAGTTTATGGGATTTAGCTTGTCCAAGTTATGTGGAAACAAAATTTTTTAATTATGATGAGCTTTCAAGCATTTTAGGAATTAAATTTGATAAAAATATAAAGTTTGATATTTTGGAAATTGATAATAAGAAATTTATAAAAAAAGTAAAAATTAATAATAAAATTTTTTTAGGTAATGAGTTAGTTAAATTACTTAATTTAAGATCATTGGAAATAACATTTATTTTTAATAATAAAGGATTAAGAACAATT
>CANRAX010000092.1 GCA_947628635.1 uncultured Bacilli bacterium
ATCAATAATGATTACAATAATAAATTTTATAAAAAATCATTCAACTTTTATTTTTTTAGTTGTAAAGATAATGTCTTTTCAAATGATGTTACTGGTACTCCATCTATTTTTGTATTTTCTGGAACACATAATTCGTTTCCGGTTTTAAATTTTACAAAATCTTCTATATTTTCATCTACTAATGATAACAATTCAAAAGGTAATCCAATATGTTTAGAAATTATTTTCTTCGTGATGTCATTCAATTGATAACCATTTGTTTTTTGTTTAGGTTCACCTATTATAATTAATTCATCAATTTCCGCATCATCAAAAAAAGTTCCTTCTTTAAATTGTTGAATATCTTCTTCTTTATTAATAAATGACCAATGCATTGATAGCAATCCTTCATTATCATCTTTAGTAGTATAAAATACAGTTGGTTCTCCGTATGTTTCACTTAATACTTCATAAAAATCACTTAAAGCAGCTAATTTTTCACCAACTGAAGATTTATGATAAATAGAATCTCCTATTCCAATTCTTAAAAAGCCGTTTTTACAAAATTTATAATAAAAAGGAATTCCTCTTTCATATAAGTAATCAAGATTACTATGTTGTTCTCTAAAGTGAGAGAAATATTTTCCCTCGAAAAGTTCAGTATAAGCTGTACCAGCATATTCAATTTTATTACCCATTTTTCTTCTTAAGTTTTTATATAATTCAAAACAATCTTCACTTTTGGAATATAATTCTTGCATATCTAAAAATCTCCTTCGTTTTTATTTGCTTGTTATTATATCATATTAAAGGATTTTTGCCTATAATTTATAAGGTATATTTAAAAATTAAAAAACATGTCAAATGAAAAAGTAAAAATTGTCCAATTTAAATTCTTTTCAAAAAATTATAAAGGTAAAGAATTTTAGGTTAAATTTGTGGTAATATAATATTAGGTGATTTTATGCAATTAAAAGATCAATTTAAATATTTAGTTGGAGGATATTATGGAGTTAATTTAATTGATGAATATCCTTTAAAAGTCTATATTTTGAAAGACATTGAAAATTACATAAAAGATTTTATAAAAGTTAATCCTATTGAAAATTTTGATTATTTAAAAGAAGCAACAACAATTCAAGAAAAAATGACAACTAAGACTAAGTTACAAGATGCTTTAATAGTTTTACAAATGATAAATGGACCGATGGAATTAGTTTTCATTATAAAAAAACAGCTTAAAAATCATAATTAATAGAAAAAAGTTTAAATATGTGATATATTTTTAGTAAGGTAGGTATTTTATATGAAGAATAACTTGACTAAGATAATATTTCTTTTTTTAATTATGATAGTATTTTGTTGTAGCTGTGATGGTAACGTAACTAGAGATATACGCCATGCTGGATATACGCTTAATGATGGTACTTTTGTTTGTGATGATTTGGTTCCTAAGGATAAAGACGATATATCTTATAAAAAAATAAAATATTATAATGATAGTTATCTTATTACTGAAGATGGGGAAATATACGAAGTATCAACACAACTAAAATTTTCAAATGATCAAAATTGTAAGAAAGTTAATACTTCTTTTAAAGTAGATGCTTTATTTGGTGATATAGCTCGTGGTAACGATGGTAATATTTATTATTTGACTACTCAAAATACAGCTTCTAAATATAGTGCAGTTCCTAATACAGAAGATAATTATCAGTTATATCAATTACTTTTGAGTGATAAAAACAATTTAAAAATACAAGCTGTTGAAAATAATACCGGTTCTTATTATATATTGAAAAGCGATGGAAATGTTTATAATTATATCGTTTCTAGAACAGAGGATAATAAAAAATATATTATAGTTAGTTCTAGTATTGCTTATAGTAAAACAGAGTATGAAGGCAACATAATAGATTTTCATTATAAAAAGAATGATTTGACTACATTTGTAAAAACAAATAAAGGTATTTTCCGTTTACGAGCTAGTAATAAAGAACAATGTGAAAAATACGCTGATGTTGAATGTATTTATAAGATGCAAGAAGATGAAGCATTCATAAACCATAGAGAAAAAATTTTGACTTTTAATGGAACAACTTTAATTACGACTTATGGAAAAATATTTACAGTAGCTTCATAAAGACTTAGGTCTTTTTTCTTTTAAAATTTTACATTTTATTTTAATAAATTATTATGTTTGATATACTTATATTGAGGTGATATAATGCTACTTTCAACTGATTGGGAAGATTATGAAATAATCGCAACATCTAGAGGAATGAAATTAGAAAGATGGGGAAAATTTTATCTTTTACGACCAGATCCACAAATAATATGGGATAATGGTGATTTAGCTGAGCAATATCATGATTTAATTGACGCTATATATTATAGAAGTAATAAAGGTGGTGGACATTGGGAAAATTTAAAGAGTATTCCTACTAGTTGGCTCATAAACTATAAAAATTTAAAATTTAATATCAAACAAATGGGGTTTAAACATACGGGGTTATTTCCAGAACAAGCAGTAAATTGGGATTTTATGATTAATAAAATAAAAAACGCCAATCGTAAAATAAAGGTTTTGAATTTGTTTGCTTATACTGGTGGCGCAACTGTGGCTTGCCTTTCGGCTGGGGCTAGTGTTTGCCATGTTGATTCTTCGCGTGGTATGGTAGATTGGTGTAAAGAAAATGTCAAAAGTAGTGGCTATGAAAAACGGGAAATAAGATATTTAGTTGATGATGTTGTAAAGTTTGTAAAAAGAGAAATTAGAAGAGGTAATAAATATGACGCTATTATTATGGATCCACCTAGCTATGGAAGAGGTAGTAATGGCGAAGTTTGGGATATTGAAAAAGATTTATATGGATTAGTTGAATTGTGTTGTGAGATATTGAGTGATGAGCCTTTATTTTTCTTGATAAATTCTTATACAACTGGTTTATCATGCACCGTTTTAAACAATCTTTTAGCAATTACTGTTAATAAAAAGTTTTCGGGAAAAATTTCTTGTGGAGAAATCGGATTACCTGTAAGAGAAAATAATTTAATTTTACCATGTGGTATATATGGAAGATGGGAAAGTAATGAATAATTTAAATATTTTGTATGAAGATAATCATATAATTGTTGTGGAAAAACCAAGTAATGTTTTGAGTCAAGCGGATAATACTAAGGATTTAGATTTACTTAGCATGGTGAAAAATTATATTAAAGAAAAGTATAAGAAACCAGGTAATGTTTATTTAGGACTTGTTCATAGATTGGACAGACCAGTCGGTGGTATCATGGTATTTGCTAGGACATCTAAGGCTTCTAAAAGGTTAACTGAAGCATTTAAAACACATGATATTGTAAAAAAATATTTAACTATTTGTCATAGAAAATGGGAAAAAGACTTAGGAACTTTGAATGATAAATTAGAACGTTTGGAAAATGGAAATACGATTGTTTCTGAAAATGGAAAGGAAGCAATCTTAAATTATGAAGTTTTGTCTTATAATACAAAAGACGATTTATCTTTAGTCAAGATAGATTTGAAAACAGGCAGACATCATCAAATTAGAGTTCAACTGGCTGCTCATAATCATCCAATTTGTGGTGATCAAAGATATGGATTACAAGAAAAAATGCCTATATGTTTGTTTGCTTATTATTTAGAATTTAATCATCCAGTAACGAAGCAAAGATTAACTTTTACATTAAAACCTAAAAAAGAAGGGTATTGGACAATGTTTACATTGTAAATATATGTCAAAAAAATAAAAAATTTGCAAATGAAAGTTTTTTCTGTTATCATGGTAGTAGAATATAGAATAAAGGGAGTCTTATTATGAGTTTTGATTTAAAATGGTTCACAACTGTTCCAGGATTACTTATTACTGGAGGAGTTTTATTATTAATCGTGGCTTTAGTAATTTTAGTTGTAACTTCAAGAAAGGCTAAAAAGGGTAAAAAACCTGAGGTTGGAGGTGCTGAATCTACTGCACCAGTTGCTGGCGTACCAGAAGTTCCAACAATGACAGCTCCAACTGATCCTAGTGCTGTTGCGAGTGTTCAACCTGCAGTTGTAGCTCCAGTTGATCCAAACCAAGTTACTCCAGTTACTCAACCTGTTGAAGTTACATCAGTAACTCCAGAAGCTACTCCAGTTATGCCAACAGTGGAAGCACAACCGGTAATGCCAGAGGCTACTCCAGTTATGCCAGCAGTAGAGACACAACAGGTAGTGCCAGAGGCTACTCCAGTTATGCCAGCAGTAGAGGCGCAACCGG
>CANRAX010000093.1 GCA_947628635.1 uncultured Bacilli bacterium
GAGGAAAGTCCATGCTTGCACAATCTGTGATGATTGTAGTGTTCGTGTCTAGGGAATAAATAACCTAGAGTAGTTTTAACTAACGACAGCTGATATCCTAAGTTTTTAATATGGATTAAGCTATAAAGTGCCACAGTGACGAATTTTTTGGAAACAAAAAAATGAAACGCGGTAAACTCCACGAGCAAGAAACCCAAAATATGGTAGGGGAGCCTCAACAAAAGAAAGATAATGGAGTTGAGGACTAGTATTTACTAGTAGATAAATGTTTGTCACCTAGCAATAGGAACAGAACATGGCTTATTTATATTTATTGTTGTTTAGAGGTGAGGCATGAAAGAATTAGGGGAGTATTTAAGAAGAACAAGAATTAGTAATGGTGTAAGTATTGCAGAAGTAGCTGAAGATTTAAATTTTTCAACATCATTATTAGAAAATCTTGAAAGTGGTAATGTTAGAGCTTTTAAAGATATGTATGAATTAAGAGAAGCCGTTAAAACTTATGCTAAATATTTAGGATTATCTCCTGAAAAAGTAGTTGATGAATTTAACGATTTTTTATTTGAACATACATCAAAAATATCACTTGATGATATAAAAGCTACACAAAAAAATATTAATATAAATAAAGACGAAAATAAGGTAAAATCGCCTTATACTAAGGAATATAAAGAACCTAAAAAAATATGGCCTATTATTTATAGTGTTATAGCATTGGTCTTGTTTGTAATAATAATATACTTAATTATTAGTAGTGCTAATAAAGCACCAGTAAGAGTTGATGAATTAAAAGAAAAGGAGAATTTAAGATATGAATTTACCTACTAAATTGACAGTTTTACGTTTGATTTTATCAGTAATTGTAATAGTGATTTTATGTGTTCCATTTTATTATTTTGGATTTCAATTTCCTAAATATGATGTAAATGGGGTAACAGTATCATTACAATATATTATTGCAGGTGTTATTTTTATAATTGCTAGCTTTACTGATTTTTTAGATGGATATTTGGCTCGTAAAAATAATCAAATTACTGATACTGGTAAAATGTTGGATGCTATTGCTGATAAAGTATTAGTTAATTCAGTTTTAATTATTTTAGCAGCCCAAGGATTTATTCATGAAATTATTCCTGTAATTATTGTTTTGAGAGATATTGTTGTTAATGCTATAAAAATGGAAGCTGCTGGAAAAGGTAAGGTAGTTGCTGCAATTGGTTCTGGTAAATTGAAAACAGCGTCTTTGATGATTGGTATTGTGTTAACATTTGCTTATAATATTCCATTTGAATTTATTAATTTAAGAGTAAGTGATTTCTTATTATATTTTGCTTGTATTATGTCTATTATAAGTGCATTTCAATATTTTAATTTAAATAAGGCTATAATTTTTCCAAAAAAAGAAAATATTTAAAATTTAGTAAAAAAATTGTTTGAAAAGTTCCTTTTCTTTAAAGGAATTTTTCTTTTTTGGTAAAAAATGGGTGTCAATTTATTAAAACAATTGTTCGAAAAAGACTTGCATTTAAAAAAAATATATTATACAATTAATTTGTAAGTTATTTTGCTAGGAGGAGAATTATGAAAGCAGTTAAAGAAAATGGTTCTAAAGATAAAGCGTTAGAACAAGTATTAAATGATATTGAAAAACAATTTGGAAAAGGTTCAATCATGAAATTAGGTGATAATAAGCACTTAAAAGTAGATGTTTGCTCTAGTGGATGTTTATCATTAGATATTGCTTTGGGTGTTGGTGGATATCCAAAAGGAAGAATTATTGAAATTTATGGTCCTGAATCAAGTGGTAAAACAACATTTGCTTTACAAGCTATTGCAGAACATCAAAAAGCTGGAGGAAGAGCGGCTTTTATTGATGCTGAACATGCCTTGGATCCGGTTTATGCTGAAAGACTTGGTGTTAATATTGATGAATTATTGCTTTCTCAACCAGATACTGGTGAGCAGGCCTTAGAAATTTGTGAAGCATTGGTTAGAAGTGAAGCACTTAGTATTATAGTTATTGATTCAGTTGCGGCTTTAGTACCTCAGGCTGAAATCGATGGCGAAATGGGTGATAGTCATGTTGGGCTACAAGCTAGACTTATGTCACAAGCTCTTAGAAAGCTATCAGGAACAATTAATAAAACAAAAACAACTTGTATATTTATTAATCAACTACGTGAAAAAGTTGGTGTTCTTTTTGGAAATCCGGAAACAACACCTGGTGGTAGAGCTTTAAAGTTTTATGCTTCTATTCGACTTGATATTCGTCGTAATGAACAACTTAAAATGGGTGATGGGGTTGTAGGAAATAGAACTACTATTAAGGTTGTTAAGAATAAAGTAGCTCCACCATTTAAGACAGCGGTTGTTGATATAATGTATGGTGAAGGTGTATCACGTGAAGGAGAAGTTATTGATTTAGCTGCTGAAGCGGGAATTGTTGAAAAAACAGGGGCATGGTATGCTTATCAAGGTGAAAAACTAGGTCAAGGAAAAGAAAATGTTAAGCTTTTGCTTAAAGATAATCCAGATCTTTGTAGAGAAATCGAAAAGAAAGTTAGACAATACTATGATATTGATGTAGAAAATAATAAAGAAGAAAAGAAAGAAGAAAATTAACATTTCTTTTCTTTTCGAATAAAATTTTATTGAGGCGATGCTTTTTGAAAAAAATATGTGATTTAATTGAAAAAGTGAATTTAGATATTGATATTTTAGGATTGACGGATGATTCTAGAAAGGTCAAAGACGGCTATTTATTTGTAGCGACAAAAGGATTTAATGAAGATCATTATTTATATATTGATGACGCTATTAAAAGGGGAGCTGCTTTTGTTGTTTCAGATAGAGAGATTTCTAAAAAAGATTTTCCACATTTTATTGTGGAAAAAAATATAAATGATTTTTATATTGAATGTTGTCGCAGATTTTATGATATTGATTTGAAGGAGTTTAAATTTTTAGGCATTACAGGAACTGATGGTAAGACTACAACAGCTTCAATAATTCAGCAATTATTAGGATGGGCTTATATTGGAACAAATGGTGTTTTAGTTAATAATCAAGAATTTGTAACTGATAATACCACACCTGTCGTTGAAGAATTGTATAGATGTTTACATTTAATTAAAGAAAATGGTTGTAAAAATGTGGTTATGGAAGTAAGCAGTGAAGCATTACTTCATAAGCGATTGAAAGGTTTTAATTTTGAAGCTGTTGGTTTTACTAATATTACGGAAGATCATTTAAATGTACATAAAACTTTAGAAAATTACCGAAACTGTAAATTTAGTTTAGTTGATTATTTAAAAGATGAAGGTAAATGTTTTATAAATGGTGATTGTGAAAATTGTCAACTTTTAAAGTGTAAAAATCTGGTAAGTTATGGTTTTGACACAAACAATGACTATGTAATAAGTAATGTTAAAGAAATGTCTAATTTTGTAAAATTTACAATTGAGTATAAAAATGGTTCTTATGAAATTGAAAGTCCATTGTTTGGTAATTACAATGTGTATAATGTAACATTAGCTTTTCTAATTTGCTTAAGCACTGGAATTAAGGCAGAAGAATTAATAAAAAGAATTAAAGAATTAAAGCCAATAAAGGGTCGAAGAGAATATCTTGATTTTGGGCAAGATTTTACATTAATTTTAGATTATGCACATACTTATAATGGAATAAAAAATTTAGTTGAAAGTTGTAAAAATTATGAAAACATTATTGTAGTAACTGGTGCCGCTGGTGGTAGGGAAAAAGAAAAAAGAAGATTAATTGGAAAATTTCTTTTGGAAAATACTAACATGACTATTTTTACAATGGATGATCCACGTTTTGAAAGTGTTGATGAAATTATTGATGATATGTTACAAGACACCAATAAAACTAATTTTTTACGTATAGTCGATAGAAAAAAAGCTATTGAAAAGGCCTTTCTTTTAGCTGATAAAAATACGGTTGTTTTGGTTATTGGTAAGGGAAGAGATAACTATATGGCAATTGAGGATAAAAAAGTAGCTTATTCTGATTATGGAGTTATTAAGGAGATATTACAAGGCAGTAATAAATGATTTTTAAGCAAATTTTTCTATATTTTAGATTTTGTTGCACTTAAGGACGCCTTTACTTTCTAAGGTGTCTTTTTGTTGACATTAAGTTAAAATAT
>CANRAX010000094.1 GCA_947628635.1 uncultured Bacilli bacterium
AATAAAAGATTATAAAAAAGAGTATGGTAATAAAACTGTTTTAGGCGGTATTATGTTTCTTATTTATGGTAATGAAGTTTTATCTTTATTAGGTGGTAGCTTATCTAAACTTATGCAGTTTCAATCTGCCTACTCTACTCATTTTGCTGGTATAAAATATGCCGTTGAACATAATTTTACTAGATATAATTTTTACGGTATAACTGGTGATTTTAGAAAAGAAAATCCCTTGTATGGTCTTTATTTATTTAAAAAAAGCTTTGGTGGACATGTTGTAGAATTAATAGGTGAGTTTGATTTAGTAGTATCACCAATTTGGTATAAAACATATAACTTAGCTTTTAAAACTTATCATAGTCTAAAAAATTTTAAACAAAAGATAACTAAAAGCTCTGCTCAACAATAGCAGAGTTTTTTTAATCTATTATAATGAAAAAATTCTAGTTTTTTAAAGCAACTTTTCACATACGTTCACTTTTTAAGCACTGAAATATAAAATTTTGCATATGACCTTAAAATGTAGTATAATGTTCTCAGCTAACAAATGCTGAATTTTTTTTATAGAAAATACTTAAATTGTAAAAAAGAGGTGAAAAAGTGAAACTACTATTAAACGGTGGTGGTAGTACCCAAGAATTAAAATCAACTATGAATAAATTAAATGAAATAATTGACCATAGTAAGCCAATTTTATACGTACCGCTTGCAATGAATGAACTAGAAAATCCTTATGATAGTTGTTATGAATGGTTTCTAAATCAAATTGAAAATATAGAAGTTCCAAGTGTAGATATGCCTAAAACCTTCGAAGAGTTTGCTTCAAAAAATTTTGACGATTACTCTGCTATATTTATTGGAGGTGGAAATACTTTCAAATTATTAAAAGGAATTAAAGACAACAATATTTTCAACAAAATTATAAAATACTTAAAAAGCAATGGAATCATTATAGGTTGTAGTGCAGGAACAATTATCTTTGGATATGATATTAATAGTTGCCTAGTAATGGATAAAAACAATGTAAATTTAATAGATACAAAAGGTTTTAATGTTCTAGATGGAAAATCATTATTTGCCCACTATACCAATTCAAAAACAGAAGAAATTCATAATGAATATACTGATTATTTAAAGGAATATTCAAAAAGAAATGAAGAAGTAATTGCATTACCAGAGGAAGATACAATATATATTAATGATAGTAATATAGAGGTAATTGGACATAGACCATATTATGAATTTAAAAATGGAGGAATAAATATGATAGAAACAATTAACCTAGTACCATATACAGATAAGGATTACGAGTTTGTATATGAAGTAAAGAAAAATGCCTATAAAAAATATGTTGAAGAATGTTGGGGAATATGGGACGAGGAAACGCAAAGAACATATTTTGAAAAATTTATAGAAGCAGTTAAAGATAACGCATTTATTATAATGAATGGAAATTCAAAAATAGGTTTTTATAATGGTGAAATATTAGAAAATGGCAATTATGAAGTAGGAAATATTTGTATTATTCCTGAATATCAAGGAAAAGGTATAGGTACTAAAATATTAAAAGACAAATTAAATGAAAATAAAGATAGAAGTATTGAAATTCAATATTTTAAGAAAAATCCAGTTGGAGCACTATATGAAAGACTAGGATTTGTACCAAACGGAGAAACTGAATTTCACTATCAGATGATAAAATCAAATCAAAGTGTAAAAAAAATGTAATAATTATAATAAATAATTGAAAATAAGATACTCGAAAAAAGTATCTTATTATTTTTGTCTTATTTCACTTATCAATTTATTATCTTTTTAACTTAAAAATTTTATCTAAGGAGTCTCCAAATACATTTTTAATTATTCCCATCTTTTTAGCAAAAGTAAAATAAACAACACTTCCTACTAAAGCATAAAAACAAATGACTAAAATATTTAAAAGTCTATTATCTACAACAACAGGTACAAACATTTTAAAAGCAAACAACACAATCAACATAAGAACTGTTGTAAAAATAATATCAATAGCGTTTTTAGCCACTTTTTCATACTTAATTTTATATTTCAAATTAAGAACAATTAAACATATAATAAGAGGAACTAAATAAGCTAATACACTAGCAGTAATTACTCCATAATAAGCTGGAAGGCTCATTTGATAAAATACCAAAATCAATTTTTTATTCAAAATTATTTTTAAAACTAATCCGACTATCAAACTAATAAAAACTGTCTTATAATCTTTCAATGTCTGAACCATTGTAATTACGGCTGTAAAAATGCCCGATATTAATCCAATAAAAATATAGTAATTAAGTACATTCGCTCCATATTTACTTGCTCCATAAAATACTAGCCAAATAGCTTTAGCTAAAAAGCTTACACCAACAGTCATCGGAAGCATTAAAAATAGCAAAATACTTAAAGTTTGGTTGACTCTAGCATTTACTTCATACTTCTTTTTTTCAACAACACTCTTAGTAAGATTAGGTATCAAGCTAACAATAATTCCCGTTGATACAGCCAATATAATCATATTAAATTTATTACCCCAAGTAGAAATAATACTCATAATAATTTCTGCATCAGCTATGGTAAAATTAGCCAAATTAACTAATCCCTTTATAACAGTCACAACATCCACATATCCATAAAGTGACTTAAATATATCAATTAAAATAAAAGGTACTGCATAAAATAAAAGTTTTCTAAATATTTCCTTATCAGTAATAATAGGCTCTTTTACATCCCTAGCATCATTTTCCAACTTATCTTTATTTTTACTTTTCTTATCAACTAAATAAATATAAGAAATAAAAGCACCCATAGTGGCTCCAAACACTGCTACTCCCACAGCTGAAGTTAAAGACAATTTAAAAACCTTTAATGTTAAAAAACTACCTAAAACTATAACTAATACTCTAACAATTTGCTCTATAACTTGAGAAATAGAAGGTGGGCTCATTATTCTATGTCCTTCAAAGTAGCCTCTATATATACTTAAAATAGGTACTACCAAAATAGCTGAAGCTATAACTCTTATAACAAAAGTTACATCTTCAATAGTATTTCCACCCGTAATATCCCCTAATATCCACTTAGCCAATAATGGAGCACATAAAGTTAAGATAACAAAACAAACAAAACCAAGTAATAAGGCAATCTTTTTCCCGATAGCAAAAGCCCTTCTTTTAGCATTCATATAACCCAAAGTCTGATACTCTGATATTATTCTACTAATTGCTAAAGGAATACCAGCTGATGATAAAGAAATGAAAACTAAGTAAATAGAATAAGCATAACCATATAAAGCTCCACCTTTTTCACCAATAACAGCATGAAAAGGAATAACATAAACTATTCCTAAAATCTTTGATACAACAATACTTAAAGTCGCAATAAAGGCACCAGTTACAAAGGTATTCTTCTTCATTGTTTTATCTCTTTTTTTATCTTGCTTTTCTCTTTTTTTAGATCTTTTCACTCTACTATCAGCCATTTATCTATTGCCTCCTACTTTTATGATAACATATTTTAATATTTTCTTAAAGTAAGCAATAAATAATATACTATTTTTCGTGATAAATTATCATTGCTGAAAAACAAAAAACTTGTTCTTCACTAAAAACTCCTACACTAACTTGATATTTAATATCAATCACTTCACCTTGCAAACCTTCAATAAAGTCGTTTATATCTTCTTCTAAATCTTTTTCATCTTCATAGTCAAATATTTTAACTTTCATCTTCTTCACCAATTTCATAATAAAACATTTTATCCACAAAAATTGTTGAAAAATAAAAGAACAAGCTATTAAATTTTAGTAGCACAAAAGCCAGAATAAGTTATACATTCAGCATTAGTTGAACCATATTGTGCAAAAATATAATACGTTTTGGCATTTTCATTGTATCCACTAAAAGTAGTAGATAATTG
>CANRAX010000095.1 GCA_947628635.1 uncultured Bacilli bacterium
TTGACAACGATTTTTTATCACGAAAAACTTCTCGCAATTCTTTTTTTAAGACAAGTCCTATTTTACTTTTCATTATTTTATACCTCATTTTCTTTTAATTTAATAAATTAACTATTATTTTGAACTTTTTCTTCCATAATTTTAAAAAAACTGTCTCTTAAATTAGTTGTTTTTGTCTTTTTCTTTATTTCATTAGGAGTACCGCTCATGATGATTTTTCCTTCATTTAGTAAATATACTCTATCGCAAATATTTTCGGCTTCTTCCATATAATGAGTTGAATAGAGAATAGTTTTTCCCTTTTCTTTTTCCTTTTTAATAAAATCTAAAATTATTTGACTTGAAATTATATCTAAACCACTTGTTGCTTCATCTAATATATAATACTTAGGATTGTGAACCATACACCTTGCTAAATTAGCTCTTTGCATTTGACCTGTTGACAGTTTAGAAATTCGGTTATATAAAAAATCATCCATCTTAAGAATTTTACTAATTTCTTTAATTCTTTTTTCAATTCCTTCTTTAGGATATTCGTAAAATGCAAGGCACATCTTCATTAATTCATATGGCGAAATACTTTGATAAATTTTAGTATTGCTCGATAAATAAGCAATATCTTTTTTTATTGTAATTTCATCTTTTAAAAAATCTAAATTATCAAAATAAACTTCTCCTGCTTGTTTTTCCATAATGCCACTAATCATTCTAAGTAGTGTTGTTTTTCCAGCTCCATTAGGTCCTAAAATACCAACAATTTCCCCATCTTTAGCTTCAAGAGATATGTTATTAACAGCATAAAATTTTGTTTTTTTCTTTTTTTTATTTGCTCTTTCAAATTGTTTTTTTAAATTTTTAACAATAATCATTAAAATCTTCCTTTACTAAAAGTTAAATATATTATATCATATTTTTAGAAGTTTGAAATTTATTATATATCAAGACTTAGGTATAAAATAATACAAAACTTTCTAATTATAAAAAATTAAATATTGTTAAACTGCTAGAACGGTTTTAAAAGAGTAGGAGGTAATTTATGTCAGAATTAAAACTTAAAAAATGTTTAAAATGTAACAATTTAGTTGAAGATACTTTAAATAAGGATCTTATTTGTTGCGGTGAAGTTATGCAAGAAGTCTTGCCAAACCAAAATGAAGAAATAAAAGAAAAACATCTTCCTCGCTATGAGATAAAGGAAGATAAGATTATCGTTAGTGTTAATCATGTTATGGAGACAGAACATTATATTGAATGGTTACTTGTTAAAGGAAAAAATACTACTGTAAAAAAAGTATTTTCTCCTAATGAAGAGCCTATTTTAGAAGTTCCCTATGAAAAAGGGCTTGTTCTTTATAGCTATTGTAATAAACACGGTTTATGGATGACAAAAGTTTCTTAATAAAGCCATAAAAAACATTTTGTTCTAATTATTGTCTTTTTATAAGCAAGTAATTATATTTTTAGTTTAAAAAAGCACTTATCTACTCATTTAAATGTGGACAAGTGCTATTTGCTTTATATGCGGATATATATCTTTTCATCATTTCATAGTATTTACTACCATGACCACCTTTCATTGGTTCAATATCTCGACTATATTCTTGATTATACTCATCTGTAAAATTACCATTTATATATTGGGCAGCCCATTCATTCCACCAAGTAATTGTAACTACTTTAGGATGATATTTAAATGCTGTTCTCCATTGATTATAAAAGGTCTCACCTTTACGCCTACCAACAGCTGTTGCCGTATTACTCATATATGTACTCTGCATAGCGACACTAACTCCAATTTGCTCAATTTCTCCATTTGTATTTCGAGCTGGTTTATCATTATTTATTTGTAAATATGACCACTCATTAACAGCTAAAGATGTTTGCAATCCCCACATCTTTCGCGTAGCTAAATTACTAAAAGATGTAGAAGTAGTAGTTAATATGAATGGTTTACCATCGTAATAAACCCAAATGTTTTTATATTTGCTATTCTTATAAAATTCACTATAAATAGCATTAACAACGTCACTACCATTATTTGTATTAATCCAATTAAGAACTCTTGGAGTTTTAAGACCTTGACTATTCATTTCATAAATTGTATCTAATAAAGCCTTATTACTACTGCTGACCATCAAATTCCAATAAGAAGAACTTTTCCACGAAGTTGAAGCATTTGTGTTATCAATTATAATAAAATCTACACCAGCGTCCGCTAGCTGTGTCATATGCGTTCTAATGACATTTTTATCATCACTTCGATAAAAACCTAAAGCTGGCTCGCCCCAATAATAAAATTGATTATTAACTTTATTACTTGTACTAGTCAATTTAGCTCCATCAGCGATAGGAGTAAACCAAGTGCTATAACAAATTCCTACATAATTATTTCCTTTGCCAATATCCAATTTACTAATAGAAGCATTCCCATTTTCACTCGATTGAGTTTCAGTAGTATTATTTCCATTACTACTAGGCTTCTTTTTTTCGCCTTTTTCATATTTATCAGGATTACCAATTATATTTTGCTTGTTATTATTAGAATCTTCTATATAAGTAGAAGGGTTTACTTCATCACTTATACTGTTCCAGCAACTACTAAGTGAAAAAGAATCATCCGCTAAATTCATTGCAACATTTACAATTAAAGGTACAAAAAACAAAATAACTAAAGCTATTACTGAATTTTTCAAATTTTTAAGCAACTTTTTATCTTCAGGATTATTTAATAATCTAATAAAAATAATCGTTAAAGAAACAATTGCTAAAATGGGTCCTACAACTTGTATTAATCCAAGGGCCTTTTTAGCAATTCTTAACAAGTTTTCTAATGCTTTACTTTGACAAGCATTTTCTAAAATATATATCATATTTAACACCTATTATAAGTATATAATAAAATATTAAATTTTAAAAGAAGATTTAACTAAGTTATTCAACAAGCAATCTAACTGTTCCATTTTCTTCTAATTTAACTCCCGCTTCAGGTGATTGTGATGTTACTTTAGAACCAGTTCCTGTATATTTAACTGTAAAATTACTTAACTTCTTTTTAGCTTCATCTACGCTTAGTCCAACAACATTTGGAACCTTATAAGTAATTTTATCAGTCCATTCTAAATCTTTTTCTAGTTCGCCTTCTTGTTTAGGAATATCTAAAGCCTCAATTATATCAAGTAATATTCTTCTTGCAATAGGGGTTGTTGTATAACTAGAAAGAAGAGCAGTATGCTTTGGATTATCAATAGCTAAATATAAAACCGCTTTAGGATCATTAGAAGGAACAACTGCCATGAAAGACATAATATAATTACCTACTAAATAATGTCCATCTTGCACCTTTTGAGCCGTACCAGTTTTGCCTCCAATACGATAACCTTCGATAAATGCTGCTTTTCCTCCACCTTTAGCAACAACACTTTCTAAAGCTCTACGCATTATATTTGAGGTTTTTTTACTTATAACTTTTCTTTTAAGTTTTGTTTTATATTCTTTAAAAATAGTATTTGTTTCGGCATCAGAAATATTTTTTACAATCATTGGCTCATATAAATTTCCCCCATTAACAACAGCTGAAACAGCCGTTACTTGTTGAATAGGAGTAACGCTGACCCCTTGGCCAAAAGCCGTTGTTGCTAATTCAACATTACCAACTCTATTTAAATCAAAGATAATACCTTTACTTTCACCATTTAAATCGATACCTGTTTTTTCTCCAAAACCAAATTTATCTAAATAAGAAAATAATCGCTGTTTACCTAATTTCTGTCCCAGTTGCACAAATCCCGGATTGCACGGGTGTAATACGGCAACACTTTAGAGTAGAAGAATGCCTTGCACAAGCAAGGTTTTTAGAACTCAAACTTTTTAATGAGTTGTCTT
>CANRAX010000096.1 GCA_947628635.1 uncultured Bacilli bacterium
TTTATAGAATTTGTATTTATTTTTTCTAAGTAATCATTTACTTCTTTTTTGGGAGTTATACGTGTTGTTTTTAAAAGGGCAAAAAGATTATTAACTTCCTCTTTTTTCTTGAGAAAGTTTTGGTATTTTTCTTTAGATATTAATCCAACTTGGTATCCATACTCTGTTAAACGAAAGTTAGCATTATCGTGACGAAGAAGAAGACGATATTCAGCTCGAGAAGTTAATAAACGATAAGGATCTTTTACACCTTTTGTTACTAAATCATCTATTAAGACTCCAATGTAGGACTCATTTCTTTTTAAAATTAGAGGTTCTTTTCCTTCTAGTTTTAGGGAAGCATTTATTCCAGCGATTAGACCTTGACCAGCAGCTTCTTCATAACCGCTAGTTCCATTAATCTGACCAGCGGTATATAAATTTTCTATTATTTTTGTTTCAAGAGATTGCTTTAATTGGGTTGGATCTATGGCGTCATATTCTATGGCATAAGCATATTTTAAAATTTTAGCATTTTCCAAGCCTGGCAAACTATGAACCAGTTGTTCTTGAATAGAATGAGGCATACTTGTTGAAAAGCCTTGTAGATAAATATCATCATAGTAGATACTTTCTGGTTCTAAGAATAATTGATGACGTTCTTTTTCAGAAAAACGAACTACTTTATCTTCAATAGATGGACAATATCGTGGCCCTATTCCTTCTACATAACCTCCATACATACTTGATTCTTTTAAATGATCTTTTATTATTTGATGTGTTTTAGGAGTAGTATAAATTAAATGGCAAGGAATTTGTTTATTTATATCATAATAAGCCTTGTTATCAAAGGAAAAGGTATGGATAATATTATCTCCTGTTTCTAGGGATGTTTTTGTAAAATCAATGCTTTCTTTAGCAATACGTGGTGGTGTTCCTGTTTTTAGGCGAATAATTTTAAAACCTAGTTCTTTTAAGTGATTACTTAAAAATTTACTATCTTTTTCGCCATGGGGACCACCTGGTGTCTTAGAGGAACCAGTTAAAATCATTGCTCGAAGATAAGTACCTGTTGTTAAAATAACAGCTTGACATTTTATCTTTGTAGAGTCTGATAATTCTACTCCTACTACCCTATTTTTTTCAATAATTAAATTTTCAACCATTGCTTCTTTTATCTCTAAATATTTCTCATTTTGAAGAGTTTTTAACATTTCTCTTGGATAAACTATTTTATCTGCTTGACTTCTTAGGGCTTGTACAGCTGGACCTTTTTTGGTGTTTAACATTTTTACTTGAAGAGCACTTTTATCAGCATTTTTAGCCATTTCTCCGCCTAAAGCGTCGATTTCTCTAACTACTATTCCTTTAGCTGGACCACCTATTGAAGGATTACATGGCATATCAGCTATATTTTTTAAATTACCCGTAATTAATAAAGTATGATGTTTTTTTCTAGCACAAGCAAGTGAGGCTTCACAACCAGCGTGACCTCCACCTACAACAATAATTTCATAATTCATCTATATCACTTCCAATTTATTTTCCGACACAAAAATTAGCAAAAAGATTATCTATTATTTCATCACTATATGAAATACCAATTATTTCACCTAAAGTATCAAAACATTCTTTTAAATCAATTTCTACCATATCAATAGGATTATTTTTTTCTAATGATAGTTTTGCTTCTAATAAACTTTGATAAGCTTTTTTAGCTAAAGATATTTGCCTAGTATTAGCAAGATATGTATAGTCTTTTGTTTTTATTTTTTCTAGATGAAAAAGTTCTTTTATTTTATTTTTTAATGGGTTTAGTCCTTCTTCACTTAAGGCACTTGTTTCAATGACATTTTCCATTTGGGATAATTCTAAATTATGTTTTAAATCGGCTTTATTTATAACAATAATACGAACTTTATCTTTTGTTTTTTCTAATATTTCTTGATCCTCTTGAGTTAATTTTTCATTGCCATTTAATACTACTAATACTAAATCGGCTTCTTCTATCATAGTAAATGATTTATTAACTCCTATTTTTTCGACTATATTTTTAGTTTTTCTAATTCCTGCTGTATCAATAATATTTAATAAAAGACCATCTAGATAAATTTCGCCTTCTACGATATCGCGTGTTGTTCCAGCTATGTCGGTTACTATTGCTTTTTCTTCTTGAAGAAGATTGTTTAATATGCTACTTTTTCCAACATTAGGTCGCCCTACTATTACCGTCTTTAAACCATTTTTGATATGAGAATAATTTTCTGACTCAGATATTAAAGATTGTAGTTGTTTTTGCATTTTATTTATTTCAGTATTTAATTTTTCGATAGTTATAACTTCAATATCATAATATTCTGGGTAATCTATGTTTACTTCGATTGATGATAGAAGATTTAAAAGATTTTTACGAAAGTTTTCTATTAAGTTTGATATATTTCCTTTTAAACCAGAAAGTGCTAATTTGCGGGCCTCATCACTTTTACTTTCAATTAAATCCATAACTGCTTCACTTTTTACTAAATCAAGGCGCCCATTTAAAAAGGCTCTTTTGGTAAATTCTCCCCTATCAGCTAGACGAGCACCGTTTTTAAGACATACTTCTAAGACTTTATTGGTTGCGATAATTCCACCGTGACAATTAATTTCTACAATATCCTCAGTAGTAAATGTTTTAGGAGCTTTCATTACGGATACTAATACTTCATCGATTATTTCTTCATTGTCATAGATGTGACCATATGAAATAGTGTGTGTTTTTACTTTTGTAAGATCTTTTTCTTTAAATAATTTATTGGCAATTGATATAGCTTCAGATCCACTAAGTCGAACGATAGAAATAGCTCCTACCCCAAGAGCTGTTGAAATGGCAACAATTGTATCATTCATAGTATCCCTCCTTTTTTCTTTTTGTATTATAGCATAGGAATTAATATTTTTGTAGTTTTTTCAAAAGAAAAAGAAAACGTTTAGTTCTCTTTATATTTTAAAATTATTTTGTTCTTCGCCACATATAAACGGTTATGTATGGATTTTGGACACTGAATGAGGTACCACTTCCGGTTGAACCCGTTGTATTAGTATTTGTTGTTACGGTATGACTATGGGCCGCAACAGCGTTTCCTGTGAAAGTATGACTATGGCTGGCGTCTATTTGAAAACCTTCATCAGCATATCCTCCTTTTTTACCTCCTTCTTCTACCCAACCACCTTTATAAATACCTTTAGTAACGATACCAGTTGCGATACCTCCAGGCACTAATTCTTGATAAACAAGGTCGCCAAAAGAACCTATCAATTCTTTTCTGTCAATAGTTCCACTTGGTGTATGGCCTCCATCTGAACTCGTTGAACCAGATAATTGGGGAATACTATGGCTATGACTTGGTAAATTTGCTTCTTTTAATGTTACTGTATCTGAACCTCCTGTTGTTCCGGCTGTTCCACTATTTATTCCTTTTAGGACTCTTCCACTTCCATAGTTTTCCCATGTTCCTCCAAATAAGCTACTTGGATTGGTACTATTATAACTTATATAAATGCTTCCTACGGGATATATTTTATTAATTATAGTTGTTTGTAATGTTGTCAACTGGTCACTAAACTTTGTACATGTTCCATCTATCGCGGCTTGCACATTATTTACAGCCAATCCAGAACTTGTTTTATCATAATAAACATCTTCACTTTTTACTAATGTTGCCGCTAATGTATAAGATAGTGTTGTTGATATAATTATGCCAAATATAAATGCTATTAATATTTTTAAATTAGTATTAATACTATTCTTTTTCATTTATTCACCAGCTTTTTCCACACAATTATTATTTTTTTCTATTTATATAATACCCCCCCCCGATGGGTCTT
>CANRAX010000097.1 GCA_947628635.1 uncultured Bacilli bacterium
AGACGCAACAGGAGAGATGGGACCGTTTTATTTTTATCATTATGATAGAAATAAGAGCCCTGGAATCCGTAATGCTTGGTATGGTGATTTTTGTTATTTTACTGAATCCACGACAGATCCTTGGTTCCTTCGTGGCGGAGCTTACGACCATGGAGTAATGGCAGGTCCGTTCTATTTTTCTAGACACTCGGGTATTAGGTATACTGATACCGGTTTTCGTCTTGTCTTAGCTGTTAGCTAAAATTGAGTTTGATTTTAATTCAATGACCATTCTATATTAATCTTTTAGCTTCTTGTTTTTTTAGCATTAAAAATAACAAGATAATCCCAAGTGCTTTTTTGATAATTAAAAACTATATCTTCTGGTAAATTATAATATTCTTTAAATGTTTTAACATGATATTCTCCTCGAGGTGTCAAGCCCCAAGCTAAATATTCTGGTACTTCATAAATTGTTACTTGCTTATCTTTTTGATGTTTTAAAATTTCTTTTTCTTGAAACAAAGTAAAACGATGAAGATTGTAATATGCTACTAAATATATTAATCCTAATAAAATAGTAACAAAACAAGCTGGTTTGTAAAATGCTTTTAAAACTTTTGAAGAAACTAAATTATCTAAAAGAAATATAAAATAATAACCTAGAAAAATAATATTAAATAAACCTGTTCTACTAGAAATAGCTGGTGTTAAAAGCATAATTATGTTTGAAGCCAAAGCTGGAATAACAAGGATAAAGAAGTAATGCTGCTTCTTTTTTTCTTTCAAATATATAAAACTTAAAATTAAAATATAGATTAAATAAAAACTCCAATACAAATTTGAAAATAAACTTAAACTTTTACTTTGTAAAGTAAAAATAATACTAATTAATGGATAAACACTTATACTAAGAATAGCTATTATTTTTAGAAAAATATTTTTAATATATTTATGCGATAAAATAATTCCAACACTACTCATAATAATAACTAAAAAAATATTAGAAGAAATTGTATAATTAATAAATTTATGGTAATTAGTTGCTAATTTAGATAAAAAAGATAATTTAGAAAAAGCAACATCTTCCATCAGCATACGCTTGTTTGAGCCTGGACTAAAAAACATAATTAAAGCTCCTAAAAGAGAAAAACAACTATTAACTACTAATAACTTATTAACTAATTTTTTTTGGAAATAATAATTTATGATTAAAAGAAAATTTAATAATACAAATGCAAAAGCAATATTTTCAACAAACATTGCTAATGCTAAAGAAGCTAAAGAAAACACAATATAAATGATTTTTGGATAAGTTGTTTTTTCTAAAATATAGTGATAATAAAGAAATAGATAAGAAAAAATAAGAAGGGTTGGAAAAAGATAAGTAATACTACCAGCTACCCAAAGAATAGTTTGCGTAAATATTTTATTTTCCAAAAGTAAAAAAAGCCAAACAGTTAAAAGAAAAAATAATTTTTCATTTTTAGGTTTAAAAAGATTATTCATTAAATAAATACAGCCACTTATAAAAAAAGCTTCTAATAAATTAAAAAGTAATTTATGATAAGTCAAAAGATTTATCAAAATTCTACTAGCAAGACGACCTTCCCAATCAAAATACATTCCTAATGTTTGACCTATAATACGGTGCAAACCTAAATTTCCAACTGTATAATTATGCCAGTCATCACCACTTAAAGGCATAAAACAAGCAATTATAAAAAAGAAAAGAAATAATAAAAGATAACGATAATATTTTCTTAAAAATTTCATTATTAACCACCATAAAAATAAACATTTTCTAAAGTATAACATGAAAGAAATAATCTTTCAAATATTAGAAAACTTTTACTTTTACTTGTCTATTAATATAAGAAAATGCTATAATTCATAATAGAATAAAATAAGAAGGGAGTTGCGTTTTGTGAAAAGATTTTTTGCTGAGGATAGTGCTTCTGTTTTAACTGCTGTTGGTAGTTCACCGACAGGTCTAACTTCTCTTGAAGCATCAAAAAGATTGCAAAAATATGGTAAAAATGAATTACCTAAGAAAAAAGCTGATGGCGTTATAAAAATCTTTTTTCATGAATTGATGGATCCTATTGTTCTAATCTTAATAGTTGCCATAATAGCTAGTCTTATAGTTAACGAAAAAATAGATGCCATAGCCATCTCCTTAATTGTATTAATTGACTTACTAATGGGTACTTTTCAAGAAAAAAAAGCTAATAATACCGCTTTAGCTCTATCTAATTTAGTCAAAGAAAAAGTATCTGTTTTAAGAGATAATAAAGAAATAGAAATAGACTCCACAGAAATAGTTGTTGGAGATATTATTCTCCTTACATCAGGCGATAAAATATCGGCTGACTTACGCTTAATTTCCACTCACAATTTTACAGTTGATGAAGCAGTTCTAACTGGAGAAAGCCTTCCCGTTGAAAAAAGTACCCACTCATTAGCCAATACTTCTTTAGCTATTACTGAACAAAATAATATGGTCTTTGCTGGAACAAGTGTTGTAACAGGACGGGCAACTGGTGTTGTAACCGCAACGGCACTTGCTACCGAAATTGGCAAAATAGCTGACACTTTAAACAATACTAAAGAAGAAAAATCCCCTTTAACTATTCGTGTTGAAGAATTTTCTAAACAAATTACTATTATTATAATTATTATAGCTTGTATATTAACATTACTCCTTTTTTCAAAAGGCCTACCATACAATGAAATTTTTCTTTCAGTAATTGCCTTATCTGTTTCAGCTATGCCTGAGGGCTTACCACTTGCCTTAACAATGGCTTTAACAATTGCTTCAAATAAAATGGCTAAGAAAAAAGTTATTGCTAAAAAACTTCATTCCGTAGAAAGTCTAGGTAGTGTAACTGTTATTGCTTCTGATAAAACGGGCACCCTAACAGCCAATGAACAAACTGCGAAAAAAATTCTTTTACCAAATGGTTATGAGTATGACATCACAGGAGTAGGATATAATGTCAAAGGACAAGTAGTTGGTAAAGAAATAGCCTTAGCTAAAGAAATAGCTCTTTTAGGTGTTATTAATAATGAAGCTAAGTTTACTAAAGAAGAACAATTTGGTGACTCAATTGATATGGCTTTCTTAGTATTAGGTGAAAAACTAAAATTAAATAAAGAAAATATCAAAATTCTAGATATCATTCCTTATGAATCAGCTAATAAATATTCAGCCGTCTTTTTTGAAAAAGATAAAGAAGTTCATTGTACTATTAAAGGTTCTCTTGAAAAAGTTTTAGAATTTTGTACTAATGTTAATCTTTTAGAGGCAAAACTTCCAAAACAAAAAATAATTAAACAAAATGAATATTTAGCTAATTTAGGTTATCGAGTAATTGCCATTGCTGAAGGAGCAATCGCTAAAAAAGAAAATTATACTGAAAAAGATCTTAAAAATTTAACTTTTATGGGTTTAGTAGGTTTTATAGATCCCATCCGAAAAGAAGTTATTCCTTCAATAAAACAATGTATAACTGCTGGAATAAAAGTTTTAATGATTACAGGAGACCATCCCTTAACAGCCTTTGCCATAGCCAAAGATTTAAAGTTAACAAATAATTATCAAGAAATTACAACAGGCCCTGAGGTAGAAAAATACTATTCTATGGGACCAGTTGCTTTTGACAAATTTATTAAAACAAAAA
>CANRAX010000098.1 GCA_947628635.1 uncultured Bacilli bacterium
CGAACCCCTGACCTTTTGGTTCGTAGCCAAACACTCTATCCAACTGAGCTACGAGCGCAAGCTACTTAGCTTTTTTCTCTCAAAGCACTTATAATTCTAACACTAAATAGCTTCATAGTCAATACCCAATTTTTGTTTTGGATACTACCCCATTACTTGTCCACCATTAACATGCATTACTTGACCAGTCATATAACTTGAGTCATCAGAAGCTAAAAAAACAAAAGTTGGCGCTAATTCATAAGGCATAGCTCCTCTAGCCATAGCGGCATCTGCACCTAAAGATGGAATTTTTTCTTTAACCCAGCAAGCTGGTTGTAAAGGTGTCCAAAAGAAACCCGGTGCAATGGCATTAACTCTTATATTTTTTAAAGCTAAATTTCTAGCAAGTGATCTTGTAAAACCAACAATAGCTCCTTTTGTTGTAACATAATCTATTAACTGTGGTTCACCATAAAAAGCTGTAACGGAAGTTAAATTAATTATAGAAGAACCGGCTTTTAGATAAGGTAATACTTCCCTAGTTAAATAAAACATTCCATAAACATTTACTTTCATAGTACGGTCAAATTGCTCATCACTTATATTTTCTAATTCATCTTGCTGATACTGGACGCCAGCATTATTAACTAAAACATCAATTTTACCAAATTTTTCTAAAGTTTTTTGCACAATTTTTTTACAAAAATTTTTATCAGTAATATCTCCTGAGAGTAATAAACATTCTCCGCCTAAATTTTCAATATAATTTTTTGTTTCTAAAGCATCTCTATGCTCATCAAAATAAGCAATAACAACTTTGGCCTTTTCTTTAGCAAAAGCAATTGCTGCTGCTCTACCTAAACCACTGTCACCACCTGTAATAATTATTACCTTGCCTTTTAATTTTCCACTTCCCTTATAATTAGGATTATCAAAAATTGGCCTAGGGTTCATTAAATATTCCATTCCCGGTTGCTTATTTTGTGATTGTTCGGGAGCTAAAATATTATATTTTGTGCTTTTTATTCCATACTTATCGTAATAATTGTAAGCTGTATTTCCATAGGCATAATCAAAATTCATCACATCTTACCTCCACTATAATCTATGCCTATAAATATTAATTGTCATTGAAAAAGCTAAAATATCTCATTTATTAATTTAACATACTCACTTATAATGTTACTAGTTTTACTGGAATAAATTACATCTTTTGCTAAAGTAATGTTATCAGTAATGATATTATCAACTTTTAAATCAATCATATCTTTTATACTATCTTTTGTATTAACTGTCCAAGCATATAATTCTTTACCTTCATTATGAACAGTTTTAACTAGTTTTTTAGTAACACTCATAGCCTCCACACTAAAATTATCAGCTGCTTTTAATGATGTTATATCTCCGTAAGCAAGACTCATAACATAGACGGTTTTTATATTTTTATCATATTTTTTTACCTTTTTCAAAACATCATAAACTTGTGAAGTTATTACACAATTATCAGTAAAAGCTTTCTGTTTAATGATATCTACAACTTCTTTTTCCAAAGCCTTCTCATAACCAGTCGGTTTTATTTCGATATTTAGTCGTATATTGTTTTCTTTAGCAAAATCTATAACATCTTCTAATAGAGGAATTTTTTCACCAGCAAATTTTTTGGCAAAAAACTTTCCAGCATCTAATTTCTCAACTTCATTATACTCAAGTTCCCAAGTATTTTTATCTACTCCTGTCGTACGTTTAAAATTTGTATCATGTATAACAATAACCTGACCATCTTTAGTTTCTTGAACATCTAACTCAATCCAATCAGCACCAAGTTTTTTTGCTCCTTCAAAAGCACTTAGTGTATTTTCCGGATAATAAACAGACGCTCCACGATGAGCTGTAACTTCCAATGTTCTAGCATATTCAATTTTTAAATTATACTTTCCCTTATATAATCCATACGTAAATAAAAATCCAATAACAAACGCTATTATGCTAATACCAATTGCAAGTTTCTTAAACCATTTATAAGATTTTTCTGATTTTTGATTTTTAATTAAAATATGCTTAACAATTTCTTTCTTCTCTTCTTTATGAAAATAATATAAAATACTTATAATTGCGTAACTAAAAGGTGTTGTTAAAATAACGAAAATAATAAATGTAAAAGCTATAAAAAGCCATATGATTGTTGTAACTAAACTTTTTATTATCAATACTTTAGCAAATAATTTACTAATTAAAACAATTAATAATATACCAAATATTAAAAATAATAGATATATTAAAAAAATAACTATTTGCATAACTACCAATGTAATTAAATCTTTCAAATGACACTTTTTACTTAAAGTAATACTAGCTTTTCTAGCTTCTTTAAAGCTTTTGTTTTCAATAACATGATAATGAAAAATATATAACCATCTTAATAATAAGCTTAAAAAGAAAAGATATAATATAATCATTAAAGATAAAAGCAGTCTATTTTTAACGATATAATCCATTATAAATTCTGGGATTTTTATTGTTGTTATTAAACTTGAAGAAACACCAATATTTAAAAAAGGAATTAAAAATAATACTAAAAAAACAACTAAAATATTTTTTAATTTAAAAACTCCCTTACATTTTTCTAAAGATAATAGGCAAGCTTGACTTACTTGTATTTTTTTCTTTTGAAAAGAAGCATCCAATATTACTATTATTGTTGCTATGTCGAATATAGTAAATAGCGTCATAAATAAAAATAAAAGCACTAATAAAATAATAGTTAAAGGATTTGATAAAAAAGAAAAAAAATTTTCTAAAGTTAGATAATTGTATCCTACCGTTTTTGTAATTAAATTAAACATTTTTAAAAATAATGGCATAAATATAAATAATGATAAAAGTTTATATAAGGCTTCAAAGCCTACAAGAGCTTTTAAATTATAGTTTATTAAATTAAAAATTTTCTTAACTTTTTTCATACTTTCACATCCCTACTTCAATAACTATAATATCATAAATTTAATTTTTTTAATTTATTAATTTTGTCATTTTTCAATTAACTTTTTTCCGTTCTAAGAATTCTTTGTTTTGATTTATGTTTATTTAAAGAGCACAACATTCTTCATCTGATAAACACCCATGGAGTCAACTTTTGTTTTAAAAAATCTTTCTTTCCATTGAATTTAACAATCAATTTATGATAACCATATAATTCACTCCAGTGACCGATGTAAATGATGTATGGAGAAAAACGTAGTATAACTGCAAGTGTGTTTTTTAAATTGACAATTTTATTACCAATCTCTATTTATCAAGGGATAAAAGAAAGGCGGTAATGCTTATGACAAAAAGAGAATTTTCTCAATTTATTATAATATTACTCCTATTCTTAGTCGTAATTATTTTACTTCTAAAATAACAAAAGCATCTGATTTCAACAATTATTGATTTCAGATGCAGTCCATAAGGGATAACATCTAATTCCTGCAAATCAAATGTATCCTTTTTTATTTTATGCAAGTTTCCTTGACAAACGCAACATAACATAAAAACAACTTTTTTGCAAGTTGTCTTTTGTTATACATACTCGAATTATAATAGCCCGAGTTTGGTATCAATCTGGTGGCTCCAGCGGGAATCGAACCAGCGACACAGGGATTTTCAGTCCCTTGCTCTACCGACTGAGCTA
>CANRAX010000099.1 GCA_947628635.1 uncultured Bacilli bacterium
CATAATATAATTTAAAAGTTTTAGATACATGAGTTACTTTAATAGCGATATTTTTTTCCACATTTTAACCTCTTTTCCTTTTTAATTATACATAATTTTTCTCTATTTGGCTAGTTTCGATTATGTTTTTCTAAAAATATAGTTCTCCAAATATTTTTGATAATTTAAAATTTATATTTATTTTATTACTTAATAATTCTAAGATATTTTAGTATAGCCTTCTTTTTTGAAATATTTTTTCCATAGTTTTATTATTTGATTATGAATATAAGTATAAACTTTTTCAAATACAAAAGATAATAAATAAGTTAATATACAAGTTAAAATGTAGGTAATGAAGAGAGAAAGCAAAGATTTTATTAAACGATCATTAACTATGTATTTATTTATTTGTCTTTCAATGAATAACATAACTATTACGTGAAACATATAAATATAAAATATAAGTTTATTATTATCTACAAAAAACTTTTCTAATTTAGGCAAAAAGTTCATTTTTTGATAATAATACTTAAAAATGATAAAAGTTGCTAAAGCAGGGAAAAATGGGAATACAGAAGTTGGTGCTAACATAGCGTCATTATGAGAATTATAATCTATAAGAATAATATCAGAAATTGATATTAATAATGTTGAAATTATTCCTAATATGATAATTATAATTCTTCTTTTTTTATTCACATTAGTATTATAAATATAATACCCTAAAAACAAATAATTAATATAGATTAATAAGTTTGGAAGACCAAAAGCACTTAAGGAAAAGTTATCAAATCTTGCAGTAAAGTTATTATTAGTAATTATAAAATTTCCAAAAATATAAATTAAAATAATTAATATTAATAGTTCCCTTTTACTTATATTCTGCACTAGAACTTTTAAATACGGAATAAACAAATAGATTATAATTATGCTATACATAAACCAAAAATGATATTTTATACCATTTGTGAAAAATCTCTCAAAAAAATCATAAATAGAAAAAGTGGCTATTTTAAAATAAAAGCAATCAGCTATATAGTAAATAATGCTAATAACAAAGAATGGTATTAATAATTTCGGAATATTTTTTTTGATAAAACTTTTATAATTTATTTTTTCTTTTCTACTTAAATAGAAAGCTCCTGTTAACATAAAAAAAATAGGAACGGCTGATCTAAAAAAAGAATCACAAAAAGTTAGTAAAAAGTAATAAGTCTTATTCGTGTAAACAAAGCTGTCACGAATAAGACTAAAACAATGAATACCAATAACCATTATAATGGCAATAAATCTTAATGCATCACAATATTTAACTCTTTCTTTCATTAAACTTTACTCCTAAAAATATCAGTTCATATATTCCATTAATTTTTTAGTTATAGCAATATATCCTAATGTACTAGGATGTAATCCATCTTTCGTGTATTCTTCTTTAAAGTTACCATCATCATCTTTTAAAACATCATACATATCTATATAAGTAACATCATTTTTTTTGCAATAATCCTTTAGTCTAGAATTAACTTCTTGTATTTCATCATTGTATCTTTCTTGGGCGCCATGATTTTCCATATTTCTATTAATTGGATAAATAGATTGTAGATAAATTTTTGTTGTTGGTCTATTTTCCTTTATTAGTTCAACTATTTTCTCAATGTTATCTGCAACTTTCTGCTCATCGTCATCTTCATAATTTAAATCATTTGTTCCTATTAGAATAAAAACTTTGGTTGGATTATATCGGTAAACCATTTCATCCATTCTATCTAATATATCTTGTGTTTCATAACCTGCTCTGCCACTATTAACAATAGGGATACTACTATCGTACATTTCCTTAATTGGATACCAATCAAAAATTGAGTCACCTAAAAAAACAAAATTATCATTTTTTTTAACATTTGCCTCCCAGCGACTTGAACTTTCTTGCTTAGTAGATTCTTTGCTACCTTCAATAGCACAAGCATTAGAACAAATGTTTTTGTTAATGTTATATAAACAAACTATATTAGTTATTAGCAAAGCACAAATTAAAATGTAATACTTCTTCATTTTTTCACTTCCATAGATATTATACTAATTACTTTTTAATTTGACAAGTTTCGACAGAAAAAAAACAATTTTTAATTGCTTTTTTCTTTTGGCTTAAAAAACTTGTTATTCATAAATACCTTCAACAGATTTCAAATTATAATACTTAGCAATGATTTCGTTAATCCAATTATCTTTATCTTTACTTAAATCTACACTATGATAATATGGATTTTTATTAGTTGATGGAAAAATTGGATATAATTTAAGTTCTAAGTTTCCCTTTTTCTTTTCTTTTTCTATATATTCTACTCTTTCATTCCAAGCGTTTTTTAAATGATATAAATCTTGAAAAGAATTAAGATAATCTTTTACAAAGAAAATAGCTAAAATTACTATAACACCTGCTGTTAGGTAACTAATTATTCTTTTTGCATTGTATATGTTATCCAAAAGACTAATTATGGCTACAACCAAAAATACGATTACTCCAGTAAACGATCTTTCAGGCATGGATGGAGCTAAGGCCATTGAATATGTAGAAAAGAAAGCACCAATTAAATAAAATATGGAAATATTTGGAATTTTCTTCTTGAGATATCTGTTTGCTATTACAAGTGTAACTACTATTATAATAAGTGGCAAACAGCAAGTTAATAAGCTTGTTGTAATATCAAAAATTCTTTTGCCTAATCTTAATATAAGAGATGGATTTTCTACTATACTCTCTTTTCTAACAAAGTTGCCTGGAGCAATAATCATAATTATAAATCCAATGATATTTCCAACTAAACCACTTAATTCCCATTTCTTGATTTTTTCTTTTTTAAAATACTTTTGATATATTAAATAACAAATTATAATAGTAATACTTCCAAAAGATGTATTTTCATTTGTCCAACCAGCAAGTATTCCTAATAAAAATAATAAAATAAAATTTAATTTACTATCTTTTATTTCTTTGTAATTTCTGTATTTTATTAGAAAGAATAAAATCAGTGTTGTAGTCCACATATAATTACAAGAACCTATTAGCCATAAACAAGTTTCTCCAAATACTGGTAAAATAAGCCATAAAGTAAAATACACAAGTAAAAGATACAAAGGATTATCTTTTTTTGTAAATACAGTTTTATATATTAAATAGACCAATAAAGTAAAAATAACAGAATTACATACATCAAACAAAATATCTGGTCCCATTAAAAATATTTGCGCAAGTGTATGGGCTATTGTTCTACCACCCCAATGAAAGTAGTGATGATATTGATATTTAAAAATATCAATAAATCCTGTTAATTTGCCTTTTAATCCAAACGAATATGAATAATCATCATTTATTAGTGGCACAAAATAATTAAGTAACAAAACTGATAAAAAAATACCTAATAAAATAATTATTTTTTGTTGTTTTTTATTTATTTTTATTTTCATTTTTATTTCCTCCTTTTTTATTTTACAACACATTTATACAATTTACAGTAAATTTTTGTTAATTTTTTATTCTTTTCAATTGTTCTTTTAAAAAAGCCTCTATCTTTGTAATATTTATTATTCTTGTAGTCAGGAACTTCTTTTTGTAAATAAGCAAAAGCTTCATCAATGAAGTTCATTGCTACTTTAGTATCTTTTTG
>CANRAX010000100.1 GCA_947628635.1 uncultured Bacilli bacterium
AGTGGAACTATCGAACAAAAGGAATTGATCGGAAGCTTTTGGGATATTGCCTATCAAGAAAAAGCTTTTATGGGTGCTGCTGCAGGAATTGTTTCAAAAGGTGCTGTAACTAATAGTGATGCTGCTTTTGCGGCAACAACTTCAGATGATTTTATTCATAAAACAACTGAGGGTTTTGTGATTAATGCTACTCATAGCCATACTTTCACGGGAACTGCTGTTGCTAATCACACACATACTGTAACAACAAATACTAATACAACGGGCTCAACAGGAAGTGGCTCATCATTCAGTGTGCAAAATCCTTACATAACAGTTTATATATGGCATAGAACTAAATAATTATAAAAAAACGAAATTTTTCCAAAATGTTCATAATTCTTCTACTTTACTTATAGTATTTTAAAGAGTATACTTAAAAAGAGGTGTGAACATGAAATACTATTGTATAGGAATAAAAGGAACTGGTATGTCAACTCTTGCTCAAATACTATTTGATTTAGGTAATGAAGTAAGTGGTTATGACGACGCAACAGAACATAAATTTACACAAGATGGCTTAGAAAAAAGAAATATTAAAATCTATTACGATAATAATCATGAAATAGATAAAGATACTATTGTAACTTATAGTGTTGCTTTCAATGAAAATCATAAAGAAATACAAAGAGTAAAAAACTTAGGACTAAAAATTGTTAAATACAATGAAATAATTGGTAGTTTAATGAACGATTTTAACTCAATAGGGGTAGCTGGTACTCACGGCAAAACAACTACTTCATCAATCATTAAACATATTTTAGAACAAACAGTTGGCTGCAATTATTTCATTGGAGCAGGTGATGGGAAAGCTTCTAAACATAATCGTTACTTTGTCTTTGAAAGTGATGAATTTAATAGACATTTTACCGCCTATCATCCAACATATTCTATAATTACAAATATAGAAGCTGAACATTTAGAATGTTACAAAGACATAGATGATATTAGAAATACTTTTGAAATATTTGCCAATCAAACAAAAAATAAAATAATTGTTAATGGAGATAACGAAGAAATAAGAAAAATTACTTTTCAAAAACCAGTAATATATTATGGCTTTCAAAGACACAATGACTATTCTATTAGAAATATAGATTTAAATACTGAAAATTCATCTTTTGATATTTTTTATAAAGATGTTTTCTTAGATCATTTTACTATTCCATTATTTGGAAAACATATGATTTCTAATGCTACTTCAGCCATTATATTATGTAAAGAATTAGGTATTTCCTTAGAAGAAATAAAAACCCATTTAAGGACTTTTAAAAATGCTAAGAGAAGATTTGCTGAGGAGAAAATTGCAGATACTGTAATTATTGATGATTATGCTCATCATCCTACTGAAATAAAAGTCACTTTAAATGCAGTTAGGCAAAAATATCCTAATAAAAAACTAGTTGTTGTTTTTGTTCCTAACACTTATTCTCGAACAAGAGATTTTAAAGCCGAGTTTATTGAAGCCCTTGAGGTAGCAGATAAAGTATATTTAACTGAGATTGATTGCAATCGTGAAAAACCTGAAGATTATCCAGGAATAACTTCTCATATAATAACAGATGAAATTCCTAATAGTGAAATAATTAGTACTGCTAATATTGATAAACTTTTAAAAGAAAAAGGTTCAGTCGTCTGTTTTATGGGCTGTGCCTATGTAGATGGTATTTTAAATGCCTTTAAAAAAATAATATCTTAGTGCTTTAATAAGCACTTTTATTTTCCAAAAATACTAGTAATTTTTTAAAAAGTATAGTATAATAAAAAACAAAATTTTAAGGGGGCAGACCAACTATGCAATTAGCAACAATCTCTCAAAGCGAGAAAGAAATACTTGAAGCTAAACTTATAAAGATAAAATCTAACGTTGATAGTACTTATTCATTTTTAAATTTACCTAACGAAATTAAGAATGAAAATTTTAAAAAAGTTATTGAAGAAACTTTAAAAATAAATAGTGAGCTCAACATCGAAAACTTTTGCGAAGAAATAAAAGAAAAATATATTAAAGAATATGAAATTATTACCATAGAAAAAGAAATGAATGAAGATTACATCAATGAGAAAGAAGAATTATTTTTAGAAGATCAAATTACTACTTTTTTAAAGCAAATACCTAAAAAAATTCTCTCTTTAGAAGAAGAAAAAAATACCTTAATTTAGTAAAACAAGGTAATGAAAAAGCCAAAGAATACTTAATTAGACACAATTTAAAATTAGTAATTAATATTGCTAAAAAATATCAAAATAGAGGTCTTGAGTTAGCTGACTTAATTCAAGAAGGATGTATTGGTTTAATGCAAGCTATTGAAAAATTTGATTTGAGTAAAGAAACAAAACTATCAACTTATGCTACTTTTTGCATTTTTCGTAGTATTAGTCGTGCTGTTGCGGATAATGGACGTACTATTAGGATACCAGTTTATTATCATGAAGAAATAAATAATTTGCAGAAAACTCAAACTTTACTAAATAATGAATTAGGTAGAATGGCTACTACTAAAGAGCTAGCTCAAAAATTAGGAATGAGTACTAAAAAAGTTCAAGAAATTATGACTATTTCTAACACAGTAACAAGCTATAATATTAGCCTTAACCCTGATGATCCAAAAAATGAAGATGAATTAATTGATCTAATTCCTGATAAAAAAGTTGATATTGAAAATAGTTTTATTCAAAAGGATTTAAAAGAACAATTACTCTCTTTTCTAAAAACACTTTCTGATAAAGAACAATACATATTAATAAATTATTTTGGCTTAAATGGTACCAATAAAAAAACTTTATCAGAAATAGCTAAAAGCTTATCTGTTTCAGTAAATAGGGTTTATTTAATTAAAAATAAAGCCCTAGGAAAGTTATCTAAAAATGAAGAAATGCTAAAATATTTTAATTCTTCAACTAAAAAAGAAAAAAATAATGGCAAAGCTTTTGCTTGTATTTCTAATTATTTTTCATGTGATAAAATATATCTTACAGAAGCTCTAAACTACTTAGAACCAGATGAAATTAGTTTTCTAGAAAAAATATATGATGAATGTTACAATAAAAAAGAAATATCATTTCAAAATGAACAAAAACGTATTACAAAAAAATTACATCTAATTATCGAAGCTCTAATGACACCAGATGACGTCAATAGAACCTATATTAGTCTAGATAAATTAGTAAAAATAAATGATAAAGAAGAGCTAAATTATTTAATCAAAAAATTAAATCCCTTTGATCAAAAATTAATTTACCAAAAATATGAAGAAGATTTTAATATAAGTCTAACTAAAAATTTAGCCTTTCCTCTTGAAAATTACTTCAATAAAGTTATAGTTACTGAATTAAAAAATCTAAAAGAAACAGCAATAGATAAACAAAAAATTTTAACTAAATAAAGAATTATTATTAAAAAGAAAATATCTATTATAAATTAAGGAAAAATTGGTGGTGGTAG
>CANRAX010000101.1 GCA_947628635.1 uncultured Bacilli bacterium
AGCGCTTAGGTGTTGTGTTAGCTTTGTTTGTATGACCCATTTTTGGTTTGTTACTTACTTTTTCTCTTACTGTTTCACAACCTAGTTGAATTGCGTCATAACCGTCTTTTTCAACTGTTTTAATTTGAGTTACAACATTAGGTTCAACTTCAATAACAGTAACAGGAATTAACTTACCATTTTTTGTAAATACTTGAGTCATTCCGATTTTTTTACCTAAGATTCCTTTCATAATTTTTTCCTCCTAATTATTTTGTTTTGATTTCAACGTATACTCCGCTTGGTAAATCTAAATGCGTAAGTGCATCCATAGTTTCCTTGCTTGGATTTTTGACATCAATAAGTCTTTTGTGTGTACGCATTTCGAATTGTTCACGAGAATCTTTGTCCTTATGTACAGCTCTTAAAATTGTGAATTTTTCAATTTCTGTTGGTAATGGTACTGGACCAGATATAACTCCACCAGATCTTTTAATAGTTTCAACTATCTTAGTAGCTGCATTATCTAAAATTCTGTGATCATATGCTTTTAGTTTAATGCGTATTTTTTCTGTTGACATTGAAAATCCTCCCTTCGCCTATATCTAGTATAGACTTGCTCCATGCAAATAACCCGATAGCTTATTAACAACTTAACCTGGCGTATCGACAACCTTGCATATCTAAGCAGTCACACGTATTTAATTATAACATGATATTTCAAGGAAATGCAAGGCTTTTTTTAAATTTTTCTTTTTCTTTAATTATTGTTTTGTGACTATTTTTTTATTAAATAGTAAAAATGCTTATTAGAAATTAATTTCATTTTAAAAAATTGAAACTTTTTTGTATTGTTTTGTTTATTTCCTTTAGGTTTTAGTTTTGTTAAAAGTAATTAATTTAATAATTTTATCAAGATAGATATATTAAATCACTATTGGAAATATGTTATGATTTTATTAATATTTATTAAATAAATTGTAATATTAAAAAGACACAACGTTAAAGCTATGTCTTGGTTTAAAATATTTTTATGGTTTTATCTTAATTTTTCATATAACTCATCAAGTGCACATTGAACGTTTGTGCAAGATGTTCCACTATTCTTATTGTTGTATTTCAATATTTCAGCATATGGTTTAACAAATGTAAAAGTTAATTCTGTTGCTTGTGCTCTATTTTGTGGTAACGATGAAACATTATATTTAAATGTTATAGTAAAAGTTGTCGAAGAATTTTTGCCTAATCCTTGCCCAATTTTATAATCACCTAGGGTGTAGGTTACATCAGCACTACCTGATTTAGTAATTTCACTAATTACATAGGGACTATTTGATTTATTTTGCACTGTTACTTCATATGTTACAGTGGCAGTTGTTGCTGAAGGAGTGAAACCTAATTTAACTTCTTTTTTTGAATAATCAGCATATTCAACAGTCATATTGCTAGTGGTACCTTTTTGAAAAAAGCCAGTTACTCTAATTTCTTGATCAGGTCGATATGTTAAATTACCGCTTATCATTAACTTACTATTTAAAGCTGAATAACCTATACTTGTGGCAAATATTACACCTACGATAGCTAGGAGAATAATTTTATCTAATTTTTTCTTCATCGTTTTCACCACTTTTCCTTACTTTAATTTTAATATCTTACTTGCATATAGTCCTACTATTAGAATACTCCTTTATCTTTGTTATTGTCAAGAAAAAGTATTATATATGTTACATCTTAATAGTAAAGTCTAAAAAAGAAAAATTCAGACTTTTTATTTGTATTGATTTTTAGTCTTAGCTTGACCAATTATTTTTAAAGAAGCTGGTGTTAGAATTGCTTTACCAAACTTTTCATTAATTAGATCCATTGTTTGTTGGATAAGTTGATCATCTTCTTTTGAATCTTTTTCTGAGTCTTCAAAGAGAGAAATTTGAGTATCTTTTGAAGTACTTAATCCAGATAGACGAACACCTAAGAGACGAAGTGGATCTTTCTTATAACTTTTTTCTAAAATAGAAATAACTGTTTCATAAATTTTTTTTGTGTTATTTGTAGCGTTGTCTAATTTTACTTGAGCAGAATAACTGATAAATAAATTATTTTTAAAAATAATAGCAATAGTATTGGTAAAAAGCTTTTGTTTACGTAATTGTCTCGCTACTTCTTCAGTTTGACGAAATAGTACATTTTTTATTTTTTCTTCATCAGTAAAATCATAGGGTAAGGTTTCGGATATACTGATACTAGCATTTTTACTATTTCTTTTTTCTACTCTAGAATTATCAATTCCTAAAGCTGCCTCTTTTAAATAATGACCTTGACTTTTAAAATTTTTTTCCAAAATTTTTTCATTAGTATTAGCTAAATCTTTAATTGTATAAATATGCATTTTATTAAGTTGGTCTTTTGTTCTTTTACCACACATGAACAAATTCCCAACTGGTAAAGGCCATAATTTGGAAGCTATTTCATCTTTAAATAAGGTATGAACTTTATCAGGTTTTTCAAAGTCACTAGCCATCTTAGCACAAAGCTTATTATTACCAATACCTACATTTACTGTATAACCAAATTTTGTTTTTATATCATTTTTTATTTTATGAGCTAAAGCAATATAATTTTTATAGAGATAATTAGTTCCAGTCATATCTAAAAAGCATTCATCTATTGAGTAACGTTCTATTATTGGAGTAAAATTTGATAAATAGTTATATAATTCATTTGATTTTTGGTAATACCACTCATAGTTAGCTGGAAAAATTTGGATGGTTGGACATTTTTTTCTAGCTTGATATAAAGTTTCGGCAGTAACTATTCCATATTTTTTGGCCACTGGAGATTTCGCTAAAACTATACCATGACGTTTGGTTTCATCTCCTCCAATAATAGAGGGGATTTTACGAATATCTTGTTTATAACCGTTTTTAAGAAGTAAGACAGCTGTCCATGAAAGAAAGGCGTTATTTACATCTATATGAAAAACAATTCTTTCATTCATAAACTCACCTCTTCTTTATTATAGAACTAATTTTCGATTTTATCAATTATAATCAACTTAAAAAAATAATGCTTTAACATTATTTCTTTAGATATTATTTATTTATCATTGTCTATTAAGCTTATGCCTGTCATTTCTTCAGGTTTTTGCAAATTCAGTAAATCTAGAATGGTTGGAGCAATATCCCCTAATTTACCAGATTTTAGTTTTAAGCCCTTTTTAGTAATAATAAATGGAACAAGATTAGTTGTATGTGCTGTTAAAACATTATTTTCATCATCAAGCATTTCTTCACAATTGCCATGATCAGCGGTAATTACCATTATTCCATTTAGTTCTTGAATTTTTTTATAGATTTTTTCTAGGCATTCATCTATTACTTCAACACCTTTGATAGCAGCTTCTAAAACGCCAGTATGGCCTAGCATATCGCCATTAGCAAAATTCAAAATAATTACGTCAAAATTAGCCATTTCATTTAAAAGAGTTTC
>CANRAX010000102.1 GCA_947628635.1 uncultured Bacilli bacterium
GACTTATTAATTATAGGTATATTAAAGGATTGAGTGATAGTATGAGAATAGGTTTAGATATAGATAATGTTGTAACTGATTTTGATAAAAAAATATTAGAGGAATTTTATAAAGAAGATAAAAACAAAAGAAATAAAGGCATAGTTAATCCAGAAGGAAATTGGATTAAAAATATGTTTGATTGGTCAAATGACGAAATAGAAAATTTTTTTAATGATAATATGCAGGAATTTGCAAAAGCATTAGAACCTAGAGAAGGTACTAAATACTTTATGGATAAATTATTAGAAAATGGTCATAGTTTGTATTTAATTTCACATAGAGCTTATCCACATTATACTGAACCGTACAAAATCACAAAAGATTGGTTAAAAAATAATAATATAAATTATACAAAATTAATACTTTCTGAAACTACAAACAAAAGTAAAGAATGTAAGGAAAATAATATTGAGGTAATGTTTGATGATGTCAGAAATAATTGTCATCAATTACAGGAGAATGGTATTAAATGTTATTTAATGGGAACAGACTATAATCAAAGAAATTTAAATGGATTAAAAGTAGTAAAAAACTGGAAAGAGTTATATGAGGTGGTAAATAATATGGAAAAGAAAAAAGTAATACTAGATACAGATATGTATAATGAAATTGATGATCAATTTGCATTAACTTATTTAATTAAGTCATTAGATGTTTTTGATTTACAAGCAATCACGATAGCACCTTTTTCTAAAAGTGGTTATGCCAATACAATGACTATTGAAGATGGTACAGAAAAAAGTTATGAAACTACTTTAAAAATATTAGATATGCTTGATAAACCTGAATATAAAGATTTAGTATATAAAGGTGCAACAAAATATCTAACTGATAGCGAAGAAAATAACAATGCTGTTTCAAAAATAATTGAAATAGCAAATAAAAATGAAAAAACAACTATTTTAGCAATTGGTGCTATAACTAATGTGGCACTTGCTATCAAAAAAGCACCAGAAATTATTAGCAAAATAAAGGTAGTATGGTTAGGAGGTAATACTTTCTTAACCAAAGATAATAGTGAATTTAATTTTAGACAAGATATAAAAGCAGTACAAACAGTATTTGATTCGGGTGTTGAATTGGTTGTTATTCCATGTAGAAATGTTGCTTCTAATTTATCAACTACAATTTATGAATTACAACATTATTTAAATGAGAATACAGAATTAAATAAATATTTAATTGATATTTTTATTAAATGTAAAAAATCATTTATGAAAGAACCTAAAGATGAAATAGGTTCTAGTAAAACATTATGGGATCTAAGTGCAATAGCTTATGAAATAAATGCTGATTGGTTTAAATCTGAAATGATAAGTTGTCCTAATGTTCTTGATAATGGTTTATATGAACAAACAGATAATAGACATAATGTAATATTTGTGAATGATTTATATCGCAATAAAATATATCAAGATTTCTTTATAAAGATGGGATATAAAATTTAGGATAAAAGTAACTATTTATTAATGTTTTACAGAAGGTGATTTGATGAAAGTTTATATAGTTAGACATGGTCAAGTTCCACACAATGCTTTGAATCAATATAATACTAGTGATGAAGATTTGACGGATTTAGGAATAAAACAAGCAGAAGAATTAAAAAACAAAATTCAAAATATACATTTTGATATTGTTATATCATCACCATTATTAAGAGCTACTCATACAGAATATATACTTACAAATTATGATAATAGTATAATTACTGATGAAAGGTTAAGGGAAAGAAGTTGTGGTACTTTAAGTGGACAACCTCTTGAAGTTACGGATAGAGAAGAATATTGGAATTATTATAGTGATGTTCAATATGGTATAAATGAAAATATACAAGATTTCTTCAAACGAGTTTATAATTTTTTAGATGAACTTAAAACAAAAAACTATAAAAGTGTTTTAATAGTAGCTCATAGTGGAGTTTCAAAAGCTTTTAGTGGTTATTTTGAAGGAATACAAGATGGTAAGTTTTTAAATAGAGGGTTAAAAAATTGTGAAATTAAGGTGTATGAATTATGAAATTATCCAGTAAAGAAGCAAAAGAATTGTTAGAAAAAGAGAGAAAAAATTCAAATGATGATAGATGGATAAATCATTGTATTTGTGTTGGAGATAGTGCAGGAATAATTGCAAAAGCATTAATTAAAAAAGGAATCAATGTCGATATAGATAAAACGGTTACTCTTGGCTATATTCATGACATTGGTAAATATAATGGTGAGTCTAAAGGACATGTTATGAGAGGATATAATTACTTAAAAGAAAAAGGTTATGATGAAGAATATTGTAATATATGTTTAACTCACTCATATCTAAATAATGATATTATTTGTACTGCTGGCGGAATTCCAAATTCTAATTTTAATCTATTTTTGACAGATTTTATTAAAAATCATGAATATACAATAGAAGAAAAATTAATAAATTTATGTGATTTAATGTGCCCTCAAGGAAATAGAGTATATACAATAGATAAAAGATTAATTGATATTATGATTAGAAGAGGAGCTTATTCAAATACACAATATCATATTAAAGAAACATATAAACTAAAGGAATACTTTGATGATTTATTGGGATATAATCTTTATGATTTATTCCCAGAAATAAAGGATAATTTATAATTGGTGATGGTATGACTATAAAAGATATGAAACAAGCCGTTAAGCTTTTAGAAAATGAATGGTCTTTAGGTGAAAAGGAATCGGGAGCATCAAGACATTTATGTGCTTGGATCTATCTGATGGAAATATTAGAAGAAACAGAACAATTTGTTTATTATAGAGAAAATGATAAATTAATAGGCTTTGCAGGATATTCAAAATGGAATTCAAAAAAACATTTTTTAAAAAAGAAATTTTATTCATTTATAAAAAACCAATTGTATAAAAGCAAAGAAATAAAGGATATAAAAGCATTACATGAGTATGAAGATAATTACTATTATGTACCAGATGAGTTGAAAAATTACTTTTATGGGGAAGTATCTATGCTAATAATTGATGAGAAAATAAGGGGTAAAGGTATTGGAAAAAAATTACTTTCAGAATTATTTAATCTAGCTAAAAAAGATAATATGAAAAACTTGCAAATTCTAACAGATGAATCATGTAGTTATTATATATACGAATCTTTAGGATGTAAAAGAGTATATGAAACAGTAGTTGAAAATAAGGAATATGGCAAATTAGGCAGTGTTTCAACAGAGCAAGCATATATTTATGAAAAAATATTATAATTAGTGATATAGTAAAAAATTATCAAAAGAAAATAATTAATTTTATTGACTAATTTATACTAAATTACTATAATAATCTACCGAAATGAGGCGATTTTATGTCAAAAGAACAAAATGTAATAAATTATTATGTTATATGTAATAGATTAAAAAAT
>CANRAX010000103.1 GCA_947628635.1 uncultured Bacilli bacterium
AATCAACTGAGTTTAAAACTGCTGGACAAACAGGCGGAGTAAAAAATGTTTCTTATACACCAAGTGGCTCAATAGGAAGTACGGGTTTAACAATAGATCAAATTCCAAGCCATACTCATAGTATTAGTCATACACATACAACACCTGCTACTACTATTTCTAGCAGTGGAGCACACACTCATACAGTTTCAGGGCATGTATATTCTGATTATGTTAAAAAGGTATCAGGTGGTAATCTTCCGCTAATAAATCAAAATGGTACGTTACATTCTAATTTAAGCTCTTTAAGTATTCCAAGTGGAGGAGCACATACTCATACAGTACCGGCTATGACTACTAATAGTATAAGTACTTCAGTAAGTGGACCAGCTGGAAAAGGAACAACAAGTGATGGACATACACACAGTTTTACAGGAACAGCTACAACAATAAATAATCTTCAACCGTATGTAACAGTCTATATGTGGCGAAGAACTAAATAAAAAAATTTATAAAAATGAATTGCTTAATCTATATGTCTACATTTAAAGATTTTTACCTAGACAAAAATAATTTTAATTGATAAAATTATTTAAGAAAGTAGTGGTTAGATGTATATAGATTTAGTGATATTAATAATACTTATTTTAGTAGTTATAATGTTTTTCAAAAGATTCGACTCCTTTGTATATGCCTTAGCAATTATTGAAATATTCTTAAGAATATTAACTTTTATAAAAAATAATATAGGTTTAAAAGATGTAAGTTCTTTAATTGGTAAATACTTACCAGAAAATATTTTTGCTATTATAAATAAATATAGTAGTGGTCTTATAAATACCTTGTTAAAATGGTCTTTTGTACTTATAATGACAATATTTTTAAGCTATATTATTAGAATATTTATAAAGAAAAAGAAAATTTAATTCAAGACGCAAAACGACAATTTAGTCGTTTTTTTCTTTGTATATTATATATGGTGATAAGCATGAAAATATATTTAGATATTGTTTTCTTACTTAATTTCATTATTGATTTTTTTATTCTATATGGAGTAAAAAGTATTTTAAAAGAAAAAATAAAGTTAATAAGAATACTTTTAGGAAGTATAGTAGGAAGTCTTACTTTAATAATGCTTTTTGTAAAAATAGAGGCTTTAGTTCTTTTATTAGGAAAATTTTTAATTTCTTTAATTATAATATTAGTTACTTTTGGTAAAAAAAATTTTTGGAAAAATTTAGTTTATTTTTATTTAATAAGCATTATATTGGGAGGCAGTTTTTATTTATTAGATATAACATATGAGGAGGGAAATTTACTAGTATTTAGAAATAATTATCTTATTAATTTTATTATTCTTATTGGAGGTAGTATAGTAATAATCTTTCTATTTGTAAGAGAAAATATTAAATATAAAAATACTTTTGCTAATAAATATTTAGTAAAAATAAGTTTAAATAAAAAGACTTATGAATTAGAAGGATTTATTGATACAGGAAATAGATTAGTTGATCCTTATAAGAAAAGATCTGTTATACTTGTCAATTTGAAATTAAGAAGCAAAGCTAATTATATTTATGTACCCTATAAAGCCTTGAATAGTAGTGGAATAATCCCATGTTTAAAACCAGATAAAGTAATAATTGAAAAAAAAGAGTTCAATAATTGTTTAATTGGTTTTAGTAAAGATAAATTTAAAATAGATGGGGTTAGTTGCATATTACCAAATAAATTTAAGGAGGAATTATGAAAAGAATAATTGAATTTTTTAAAAGATTTTTTACTAGAGTAGAGAGTATTTTTTATGTTGGAGCAACTGATATGCTACCAGAGCCATTATCTAGAGAAATGGAAGATTATTATGTTTCTCTAAAAGATGATGGTGATTTAAAAGCTAAAGATATTTTAATTGAACATAATTTGCGATTAGTTGTTTTTTTAGCTAAAAAATATGAAAATACAGGGGTAGATTTAGAAGATTTAGTAAGTATTGGAACTATTGGTTTAATTAAAGGTATTAATACTTTTAGTAAAAGTAAAAATATAAAGTTAGCAACTTATGCTTCAAGATGTATAGATAATGAAATACTTATGTATTTACGAAAAAATAAAAAATTAAAAAGTGAAGTTAGTATAGATGCTTCTTTATCTTTTGATGGTGAAGGAAATGAATTGCATTTAGAAGATGTTTTAGGAACTGATCCAGATATAGTTACAAAAGGAATTGAAGAAGAAACTGAAAAAAGTTTAATGATTAATGAGGTACTACATTTAAAACCAAGAGATAGAGATATTATGATTTTGAGGTATGGCTTGATGGGAAATGAAGAATTAACGCAAAAAGAAGTGGCTGAAAAATTAGGGATTAGTCAATCGTATATTTCACGAATTGAAAAAAAAGTTATAAAAAGATTAAAAACACTAGTCAATTATACCTAACCTGTTCTATAATGGAAGTTAGGAGGATATGGTTAATATGGCAAAATTATATTTTAGACATGGAGCAATGAATTGTGGTAAATCGACGCTTTTATTACAAGCAGTTCATAATTATGAAGAACAGGGAAAAGAGGTAGCTGTTTTAAAACCTAAAGTTGATACTAAAGGAGCAGAAAATATAGTTTCTAGGATAGGAATATCTAGAAAAGTAGATCATTTAATTGAAAAAGGTGAAGATGTTTTTGATTATGTTTTAAAAAATCATCGCTTTGCTTCTTGTGTCTTTGTTGATGAAGCACAATTTATAGAACCTTTTCAAGCTGATGAGTTATTAAAGATTGTCGTTGAGATGAATATACCAGTAATTTGTTATGGGTTAAGACTTGATTTTCAAGGTAAGGGTTTTCCTGGATCAACTAGGCTTTTAGAAATTGCTCAATCAATTGAGGAATTAAAGACAATATGCGAGTGTGGTCGAAAGGCAATGTTTAATGCAAGATTTGTAAATGGTGAATTTACTTTAAGTGGAGATCAAGTAGCTATTGATGGTGAAAATAATATTACTTATAAACCTCTTTGTCATTATTGTTTTTATAGAAAGAAAATTGAATATAAAAAGTTGGTTCAGCAAGAAGAACAAAAACCTAAAGTATTGGTTAAAAAGTTTTAGAATAGATTTGAATATGTCTATTCTTTTTTTTGTGTACGAAAAATTTCTTGACAAGACCCGTCGGGGGGGGGTATTATATAAATAGAAAAAAATAAAAATTGTGTGGAAAAAGCTGGTGAATAAATTGAAAAAAATTAAAGATATTCATAAATTTTTTTGGGGAATATTTGTTGGAATAGTTTTAGTAATAGGAATATCTGTTTATGCTGTAACAACTGTAATAGAAAGTAGTGAAGTAACTTATAATAATCAAACAAGTAAAGGTGGCTCTACCAATGTTCAAGGTTCAATAGA
>CANRAX010000104.1 GCA_947628635.1 uncultured Bacilli bacterium
AAGAAAATAAGAAAAAGAGCCATTAAAAATAAAAATAAGCCAAAAATGTTAATTAAAAAATAAGTAATGAAAGGAAATTTTAGATGTATTAGTTAGAAATCAAAATTATTCTAAAAAAAAATCATTTTCCAATTAGTAAAATGGTTTTTCATTATTTAGTATTTGAAAAATAAATTTAAAAATTTTGTTTATCACATTATTTTAAATATAAAAAGGTCAATTATTGTTTTTCTTTATGATATAATGTTTAGTGAAATAAGTAGTAATTTATATGGAGGAAAAATGAAAAAAGGTCTAAAAATTCCGTTAATTGTTCTAGGTATTTTGATAGGTATTATTGTACTTGATACTCTACAAGCAAAAATCTTTGATAATAGTCCATTATTCAAGATAAGAGATAATTTAGATGATGGCTCTACCGATTATGTTGATAAAGGAATATTTGTAAATCATTATCATTGTAGTAATAATGAAAAAGTTACTACTTGGAAAAGAACAAAATTTACTTGTTCTATTGAAGAATCTAAAGATACAGTTCTAGGCGGTGATGCACCTTTAACAAATAAAACTGATTTAATATTTACTATAAATACAGGTAACAAATCTTGTGTTCCTGTTAAGTTAGCAGTATATGAAGACGGAACATATGAATTATTTACAAAATATAGAGCTTGTGGACCTGCACAAATCTGTACTGATATGTTAAGTTACACAAAATCAATTAAAGGTACTTATAATTATGATGTTATGAAAATATTTGAGGATAAAAATATTGTAATGGATCAATCTCATTCTATGGATAATTTACCAGAATATGAAATCTATATGAGTGATAAATATGTTCAAAAAAATTATGGATATTACTATACTATTGAAAAAAATACGACAAATAATTCTCTTGATGAATTTCTAAAAAAAATTAATGTAAACTTAAATTTATGTGCTAGTCCAGAGTATATAAACTAACAACGAGGGTTTATGAAAAATAAAATTATTTTAATTATTATAGGTTTATTAATAGGAATAATTCTTATTGATACGCTCCAAGCAAAAATTTTTAATAATAGACCCATCATAAAAATTACTGAATACTATGATAGTGGAAACGTTTTAAGAAAAGATAAAGGTTTATTTGTATATACCTATGTTTTTCGAGAAGATAAAAAAGTAACAGTTTACAAATGGGAAAAATATTCTCCACCTGAAGAAGCAAACTTACAAACAAATCATAAAAGTGAGGAAATTGATAAAATGGACAATGTTAAGAATATGGAGGTAACTATAAATAATAAAAAATATAAGGCAACACTTGAAGACAATGAAACGGTATCAGAATTTTTAAAAATATTACCACAAGAATTTAATATGAAAGAATTAAATGATAACGAAAAATATGTTTATATGGATTATTCATTACCAACAAAATCTTCTAATCCTAAATATATTGAAGCTGGAGATATAATGCTATATGGAGATAATTGTTTAGTTCTTTTCTATAAATCATTTGAAACAAGTTATTCCTATACTAAAATAGGGCATATTGATAATTTAGCTGATTTAGGAAGTGGTAATATAACTTTTACATTTACAAAATAATCATTTAATATATCATAATAAAACTGTTAAGCTAAAATTTTTGAATAATTTTTTAAATATCTATGAAATAAGTATTTTTAAATTATGGTATAATTAAGGTAAATTAAAAGAAATTCTAAATGGAGGTAACTATGGATAATAAAATTTTTAGAGATATAAGCTATGGAATGTATTTAGTAACTGCTACCGATGAAAGAAAAGTAGGATGTATTATTAATACTCTTACACAAGTTACTAGTAAAAATCCTATTGTATCAATTTGTTTAAATAAGGAAAATTATACTAATGAAATAATCAAAAAAACAAAGAAGTTTGCTGTTAACATTTTATCGTCTGAAATAGATAAAAATATCATTGCGACATTTGGTTTTAAAAGTTCTAAAGATACTGACAAATTTAAAGATTTGGCTTATGAATTAAAAGATAATTTAGCTATATTAGAAAAAGGCATTTGTGGTTACTTAATATGTGAAGTGATAGATGTTATTGATGTAGAAACTCACGATATTTTTCTAGCTAGAGTAGTTAGTAGTGCTAAAACTTCTGATATAATGCCTATGACTTATAAATATTATCACGAAGTTATAAAAGGTAGTTCTCCTAAGAAAGCACCAACATATATTGAAGAAGAACCAGAAACATCTTCATCTACGGAAACTTGGGTTTGTAGTGTTTGTGGCTATGTTCATCAAGGACCAATTGATGATAATTTTGTCTGTCCTATATGTTCAGCTGATAGGAAAATGTTTACTTTGGAGGGATAAGAAAATTATGAACGATTATGAATATACTTTATTATCATTATTAGACAAAAAGACAAAGAGAAATTTTGACAATAATATTATTGAAGAGTTAAAAGAAGATTATTTTGAAAAATGTCGTATTCTTAAATGCAATAATTGTCTAAGTGATGAAGATTTTAAGTTAATAATTACTACTGTATGTGACGTTTTAAAAATTACATTAACTGATGATGAGGTAAAAAAAGCTTGTCAAAACTATTTAACTCTTTTATTAGCTGATGGGGTTGATGATTTAGTAATTAATCCTGAGTGGGCTATTAATCATTTGTTTTACCTATGTGTAATAGCTGATAAAAAGACAAAGTCAAAGATTAAAGACTATATTACTTATCTTCAGAAGAAATTATTTAAAGTATATAAAATAAAAGAGACATGTGGTGAAAAAATCAAAAGAAAAATATATACTGGGTTTATTACAAGATAGGAAAGTTTTACTTGCTAAAAAAGCCTTTTTGTGTTATAATAAGCACTATTAAAGGAGGGGTTACGTTGAAGGAAAAAGAACCAAAACAACTTAATAGTGTTGGAATAGTAAAAAATATTATTAACTTAGATAACGGCAGTATAATTTTATATATAGAAGATATTGCGAGTAAATTTGTTTTACAAGAAGTAATTAATTTTGCTGGAACAAATTTAAAAGTTAATGATTTAGTTAATATTAATTATCAAATGATATCTGATTCAAAAAGTGAAAAAAGTTCTTTACAGTATTTTATAAGTCCACTAACAAGAGAAAATATCAGATATTCTAGTACAAAGTAGTTTAGACTACTTTTATTTTTTAGATAGTGTGAAAAGTTTTATGGAAAACTAGTCATATTAAATGAAAAAGATATTAAAATGAAAATTTTAATATAAA
>CANRAX010000105.1 GCA_947628635.1 uncultured Bacilli bacterium
GTATGGCCTAGCATATCGCCATTAGCAAAATTCAAAATAATTACGTCAAAATTAGCCATTTCATTTAAAAGAGTTTCTGTTACTAAATAAGCACTCATTTCTGGTTTTAAATCATAAGTAGCAACTTTTGGTGATGGTATTAAAATCTTTTTTTCATTAGGATAATCTATTTCTTTACCTCCATCAAAAAAGAAAGTAACATGAGCATATTTTTCTGTCTCAGCGATACGTAGCTGTGATAAATTGTTTTTAGCTAAATATTCCCCTAAGCTATTTTTTAAAACAGTATCATCAAAAGCATGAGGCGCTATTACACTTTTAACAACCGGTAACATAGTAACTGTTTTCACATTTGAAAAGTGTTTTACAGTCATTTCATTAAAACTAGGATTAGTAATAGCTGTAAATAATTCACAAAGACGATCTTTGCGAAAGTTGAAGACGATAATACCATCATTTTCTTCTAATAACCCATTTTTATTTAAAATAGCTGGTTCTAGAAATTCATCAGTAACTTTTCGTTCATAACTTTCCTCGATATAATCTTTTAAAGAAGAAATAATAAGTGCTTTGCCATAAACAATGGCATTATATGCTTTTTGCAAACGATCATAGTTGTTATCACGGTCCATAGCATAGTATCTTCCACTGATTGTTGCTATTTTACCAATTTTTAATTCTTCGAGCTTGTCTTCTATTTTTTTTATGTAATTGTAGCAACTAGTGGGAGATGTATCTCTTCCATCGGTAAACAAATGCAAGTATAAATTAGTTACATTATTCATATGACACATTTCGATTAAGGCCATTAAATGATCTATATGAGAATGAACGCCTCCATCACTGATTAACCCCATTATATGGAGTTTAGAATTATTATTTTTGGCATGATTAATAACTTTTAAAATTTCTTCATTGGTAAAAAATGTTTTTTCACGGATAGCTTTATTAATTAGTTCTAGGGGTTGATAAACTAGTCGGCCAGCACCAATATTAGTATGACCTACTTCACTATTACCCATCTGACCATCAGGTAATCCGACTTGCCTACCAGAAGCGGTTAATGTTGTATGTGGGTAATTTTCCCAAAGATAATTAAACATTTTGTTATTAGCAAGTTTAACAGCATTACCATGGTCGTTATCTCTTAATCCATAGCCATCAAGTATAGTAAGTAGTAAAGGTTTTTGCATAATATATATTCTTAATAAATATTAACTAGTAGCAAGAGAGATAATGCAATTTTTCTAGTTAAAATTTATTTTTCCTTATTTATTTCTCTCTTAGAGTTTATTTTCATTTAAACAGAAAATAGCATATATCGGAATGTATCGTACATCTTTTTTGGTTGAAAAATTATTTTCAGTAACACGATAGGCTTGTTTAACAGTAAAACGTTTCATAAAAACTGACAAGGCTTTAGCTTTAGACATAGATTTTGTTGCTATTTCTATGGGAATAATTTGACCCATTCTATTTTGTAAAACAAAGTTTACTTCGGCTTTACCATCTGATTGATAATAGTATAATGAGTATTCGCTTTCAACTAATGTTTTAGCTATATGATTTTCATAAAGTGTTTGTTTTATTTTTTCATTAGTAAATAACTGTTTATTATTTAGATGAAGCATAGTAAATAATAATCCATCATCAGGAAAATATAGTTTAAAACTATCTTTTTCACGGCAGCTACTAAGTGGAGACTTTATTGTCTTAATTTTATAGCTACGATAAACTAGTTGATTATTAACTAAATAATTAATAGTACTTTCGTATTCTTTGGCTCTTTTGCCAGTACCCATAATGCCATATTGAAATTTTTTATTATCTTTTTTTAGCTGTTCGGGAAGGCAGTTAAAAACCTCAAGGCCACGTGGTATATCAATTAAAATTTTATTTAGAGCTATTTCTTTTTTATAAATATCAATTATTTTTTGTTTAATGGCTTCTAATTCGTAAAAACTTTTACCTTCAAGGCTGGCGTTAACTACCTCAGGAAGACCACCTGTTTTTAAATATTCTTGAAATCTATCTAATGCAACTTTATGAAAGGGACAAGTCTTATGTTTATTGAATGACTCTTTTATTAAATCAGCTAAACTTTTTTCATCATGAGCCCATAGATACTCTTCAAAATCCATTTCATACATACTTTTAAATTGTAGTTCTTCACCTTTAAATTCACTAAGCTTTTCTTTTTTAGATGTAATGGCAATAATATGGTATTTACTGTGTTCACTTCCAAAAAGTTTTAGTCCTTTAGCTATTTTGTTGTCTAAAAGATTATCAAAAACTAAAAGTGTATCTTCTTTTAAAATTGTTTCTCCGGCTATTAATGATAAATTGATAATTAATTTGTCGGTTGATTTTTCTTTGGAAAATAATTCACTAAGTTCTTTGTTATTTTCTGTATTAAAGTAAACAACATTTTTATATTCTTTTTTTCCATATGATAATACAGTGAAGGTTTTTCCTATCTGTTTAGCGCCATAAATTATCAAAGGTTTTCTAATAATGTCTTTTTGCCACTTTTGAAGAAAAAATTCAATTTTACGTTCCATTAACTGTTACCTCCCTACATATTTTATAAATTAAGTATACTTTTTTATCTAAAACATGTCAAGTAAGGAAAAAGAAAAAGGTATTTTTATACCCTTTGAATTTAACTATTATTTTGTTCTGCGCCACATATAGACTGTGATGTATGGATCTAGTGTACTAAAAGCAGTTCCACTTCCAGTGTAACCTGTATTATTAGCAACTGTCGTTACTGAATGGGTATGCGTTCCGGAATAGCCAATACCGCCACCAACAGAAAAATTATTTCTACCACTGTCAGCCCCCATCGCAAAACCAGTAAATTGTGTCATTGCTTTTCCAAGAGCAGCAGAAGCAAAAGTACTAGTAAATGAATGAGTATGTTCCCCCGCACTCCCTGTTGTTCCAGACAATGCTGGTATACTATGATTATGACTTGGTAAATTTGCTTCTTTTAATGTTACTGTATCTGATCCTCCAGTTACTCCAGCTGTTCCACTATTTATTCCTCTTAACACACGTCCATTTCCATAGTTTTCCCATGTGCCTCCAAATAAACTATTTGGATTGTTACTATTATAACTTATATAAATACTCCCTATGGGATATATTTTGTTAATTATTGTTGTTTGTAATGTTGTTAATTGAT
>CANRAX010000106.1 GCA_947628635.1 uncultured Bacilli bacterium
AAATTTTATACTTTTATTTCATAATTTAGTTCATTCTCGGACAGTCTCCCCCCCCCGACGGGTCTTGTCAAGTGAAATTTCTTGCACAAAATAAAAAAATCAGTTGTAAATTTTGCTGACTTTTTCAGTTATTTTATTTAGTTCTATGCCACATATAAACTGTGATATATGGTTGGAGGTTATTTATTGACATGGCCGTTCCTGTAAAACTGTGCGTATGACTTCCACCACCTCCAGCAGAATCACTAGCCGTTGAGGTTGTCGAAATTGGATGAGTATGTCCTTGGCTACCACCAGTATTTTGATTTGTCGCTGTTACTAAATCTGTTTGATAACTACCTCCATTAATCACTCTCATTGGTGTAGCAGATGGTCCCCAACCAGTAAAACCACTACCTGCTCCATTAGGAGCGCCAACAGAGTGAAAATGTGCATTTTGAATATGGGTATGACTTGGCATTTCATCAATTGTCAAAATATGTGAACCTGTATTAGCATTGGCTTTGTCATAATTATGAGAATGACTTGGTATTTGATTTAAAGTTAAAGTGGTGCTACCAACAGTTCCAGTTGGTGTATAGGAAACACTTTTTACTCCTCCTGTTTTTCCTGAGGTATTAAACTCTGTTTGACTACTATCTATTCCAACTAAAGTTTGTCCTTTTCCATAGGCTTCCCATGTTCCTCCTAAAAATGTTGATGGATTTGTACTTGCTGTTGAAATATAAATACTTCCGACAGGATATATTTTATTCAAAAAATTGGTTAATTCATTACTAAACTTTGTACATGTTCCATCTATGGCGGCTTGCACATTATTTACAGCTAAACCCGAACTTGTTTTATCATAATAAATATCTTCACTTTTTATAAGTGTTTCTGCTATTACATATGAAAATGATATTGATATTAATATGCCTAATACAAAGAAAAACATTGGTATTAAAATATATTTTTTATCTTTTTTAGTTTTACTTTTCTTCATAATTTCACCAACTTTTCCACACAATTCCTATTTTTTTCTATTTATATAATACCCCCCCCCCCGATGGGTCTTGTCAAGTGAAATTTCTTGCACAAATAAAAAAATCAGTAATTTTAAACATACACTGATTTTGATATTTATTTTGCTTATTCTATTTTGTTCTTCTCCACATGTAGACTGTAATGTATGGATTTTGAACATTTATTGCAGTAGGAGTAGTTGAACCTGTTGAGCCTGTATTTGTTGATGTTGTTGAGATTGGATGAGTATGACCTCCTCCTCCGCCTGTTGAGGTAATACTAGCACGACTAAAATAAGAAAAATTGTTTCCTGCAGCTACACCTATTAATTCGTAAGGACTAGCATTCATGGCCATTACTTGAGTACCTTGAGTAAAGCCATGGGAATGATTTGGCATTTCTGCTACAGTTAAAGTATGAGATTCAGTATTGGCATTAGCCTTATCGTAAGTATGTGTATGCGCCGGTAAATTTGCTGTTGTTAAAGTTACAGTGTCTGATCCTCCCGTTGCCCCGGCTGTTCCGCTATTTATTCCTCTTAGGACTCTTCCACTGCCATAGTTTTCCCACGTTCCTCCAAATAAACTGCTTGGGTTAGTACTATTATAACTTATATAAATGCTTCCAACGGGATAAACTTTTAATAAAAATTCTTGTAACTGATTACTGAACTTAGTACATGTTCCATCTATGGCGGCTTGCACATTATTTACAGCTAATCCAGAATTCGTTTTATCATAATAAACATCTTCGCTTTTTATTAAAGTTTCTGCTATTACATATGAAAATGATATTGATATTAATATGCCTAATGCAAAGAAAAACATTGGTATTAAAATATATTTTTTATCTTTTTTAGTTTTACTTTTCTTCATAATTTCACCTGCTTTTTCCACACAATTCTTATTTTTTTCTATTTATATAATACCCCCCCCCCGATGGGTCTTGTCAAGTGAAATTTCTTGCACACAAAAATAAAAAATTAGTTACAAAAAGAGAACTAAAAATTTAGTCCTCTAGTATTTTTAATTAATTTATTTAATTTGTAAAAGTATTTCATGCGTTTTTTTATCATTTGCTAAATCAATAGTGTTACTAATTTGATTTTTGCCATCTAATTTTAATTCATCTTTCTTACCTTTAACTACTTCTATATTATAAGTTGTTTCTTCATAATGATAAATCATTTTAAAGCCATCCCAAGAAATAGGTATTCTAGGATCTAATTTTAACTTAGTACCGCGTTTTTTCAAGCCCAAGAATTCAGTGATAGCAACTCGATAAAACCAACCAGCTGAACCAGTATACCATGTCCATCCACCACGACCCGCAAAGTTTTTAGCTGAATAAATGTCCGCAGAAATAACATAGGGTTCAACACGATAAATAGATGCTTTAGCTTTTGTTGATTTTTCAATTGGATTAATCATTTGAAAGTAACGATAAGCTCGATCATGATATCCGGTTTTTATTAAAGCCATTAAATACCATGCAACAGCGTGGGTGTACTGACCACCATTTTCACGAATTCCTTTATGATAATCCATAATATAACCAGGATTATTTAGAGATTTTTCAAAAGCTGGTGTTAAAAGTTTTATAATGCCTAAATTTTCATCAACTAATTGTTCTTGAACACTATTTATTACACTTTGAAGTCTATCTTTTGGAACAACACCACTAAGAATGGAAAAACTTTGAGAAATCAAATCAATTTTACACTCACTATTTTCATGACTTCCTAGTTTATCGCCATTATCATAAAAGGCTCTTAAGTAGTAATTACCATCCCAAGCTTTTTTATTCAAATTTTGAGCTAATTTTTCATTAAATTCCACATATTTAGAAACTTTAACTTTAGTATGCTTTTTTAAAATCTTTATAAAATTATCAAGGCAATTATAAAGGAAGAAACCTAGCCACACACTTTCACCTTTACCTTTAATACCTACTCTATTCATACCATCATTCCAGTCGCCACCACCCATTAATGGAAGTTTGTGACTTCCTAAAGAAGTAATAGATAAATCCAAGGCTTTTAAACAATGATTAAG
>CANRAX010000107.1 GCA_947628635.1 uncultured Bacilli bacterium
GATATCAAAAGTTGTTTCTAATATTTTTGTAATTATTTTAAATTATTTATTTAGCAAACTATTTATTTTTAAAAAGAAAAAAGAACAATAAAAAGGAGAAATATATTATGGATAAAAAAGGTTTTACGTTGGTGGAATTATTAGCTAGTTTAACTATTTTATCAATGCTTATGGTTATTGCTGTTTCTTCTGTATTAAAAGTTGTTGATTCAAATAGAAGAGAAACTTATGTAGAAGATGCTAAAAAATTTGTTGCCCAAATTGAATATAATGTTAGGTCTAATAAAGGAATTGTTAAACCAGCAAATGGTAGTTGTATTGCTATTAGTTTAGATTTTATAGATACTGCAGATTTTAAAAAAGCTCCAAGTGGTGGTAAATATAACTATGAAGCCTCTTTTGTGGTATTAAAAAATGACAATTTTACGGATAAATATTATGTTAGACTTATTGAAAATTTAAACAGTACTTCAGCTCGAGGCATAAGTATGGCAAGTGCTGATAATTTAAAAGGTGGAAGTGGGAAAAATAAGGTAGTTGCTTTAAAATTATCAGAAATTTTTTCTGTTAACGAGAGTAATAAAGCAAAAATAAGCGCTTTGCTACCTTCAGGTGCTAGTTGTTCTAGTCTAACTGTTTATTCCTAAATCTTTCTATTTCTAGTGTTTAAATAATTAAAAAAGCTACCATTTTTTTTATTAATGTTTTATAATATTTTTAGATGTATTTTATTGATTAGGAGTTGTAGTAAATGAAAAAAGTATTTATTTTTCTTTTAACAGTAGTTATGTTATTTTCTCTAACAGCATGTGAAAAAAACACCGATGCTTTAAAGTTTAAAAAGGAATATGAAGATTTAAATAATCAAGAAAATGGTAATCATAAAATAAGGCCAGTTTCTATTTCAAAGGATAATCCAATTATATATTCAACAGCAGAAGAAATAGTTGATATGATTGATGATAAGGAAAGTTTTATAGTTTACTTTGGTTTTCCTAAATGTCCATGGTGTCGTAGTATGATAGAAATTCTTTTGGATGTAGCAAAGGACAACAATTTTTCTAAAATATATTATGTTGATGTTTATGATATAAGAGATACTAAAGAAGTAAACGAGAATAATGAAATTAAAACTACTAAAGAGGGAACTGAGGGTTATTATGACTTGTTAGATAGGTTAGATAGTGTACTTGATGACTATAAATTAACTAATGAGGCTTCAGAAGAAGTAGATGTAAACGAAAAAAGAATTTTTGCTCCGAATGTTGTTGCTATTGTAAAAGGAAAAGCTACTAAATTAGCTGAAGGAATTAGTGAAAAACAAGAAGATCCATATGAAGAAATAACAAAAGAAATGAAAGATGAAATGTATGAACAATTAGAGTGTGTATTTAAGTGTTTCAATGAGAAAAATACTTGTACAAAAGCTGGTTGCTAAAGAAGTTAATTGCTTCTTTTTCTTTTTATAATCATATGATAATTATAAGCAATAATAATATTAGGGATAAATAATATTAGAGATAATAAAAATCTCTTGACTAAAAAAATAAAAATGATAAAATTAGTTCAGATATATTAAGGTAATAGAAATATTACAATAGATGTAGAAGTACAAAAATAGTAAAGGACGTGATTTTTATATACGATATAATAATTATTGGAGCAGGACCAGCTGGCCTAACGGCTGCTTTGTATGCTCTTAGAGCAAATAAGAATATTTTAATACTCGAGGCCAAAACATATGGTGGACAGATAGTAGCTGCTCATAAAATTCAAAATTATCCAGCTATTGAAGATATTTCAGGTATTGATTTTGCAAATAATTTGTATAATCAGGTAAAAAAATTAGGTGCTGATATAAAATATGAAACAGTTTTGCATATAGATGAACAACGTAAAGTAACAACAGATAAAAATACTTATGAGGCTAAAACAATAATTATTGCAACTGGTGCTAAAAATAGAAAATTAGGTTTACCAGAGGAACAAAGATATATTGGCAAAGGAGTCTCTTATTGCGCTAGTTGTGATGGTGGCTTTTATAAAGATAAAATTGTCGCTGTAATTGGTGGTGGTAATACAGCTTTAGAAGATGCTCTTTACTTATCTTCTATTGCTAAGCAGGTTTATTTAATCCATAGGCGAGATTCTTTTAGGGGTGAAGAAACTTACTACAATGAATTGAAAAAGTTGAATAATGTAAAGTTTATCCTTAATTCTAATTGTGTAAAAATAAATGGTAGTGATAACGTAGAAAATATTATTGTGAAAGATATCAATAATGGAAAAGAGCAACAAATAGCAATAGATGGATTATTTATTGCAGTTGGTCAAATTCCTTCAAATGAAATATTTGCTAATGTAATTGATGTTGATGATAAAGGCTATATTATTGCTCATGATGATGTTTATACAAGTAAAGAAAAAATATTTGTGGCTGGCGATGCTAGGGTTAAAAAATTGCGTCAATTAACAACGGCTGTGGCTGATGGTTCTTTGGCCGCAACGGTTGCTATAAGTGAAATGAGGTAATATTTAATAAATTTGTTTCAATTCTTTCTTTTTAGAATAAACTATAATAAGAAAATTTACGTAAAAAAACACCAGAAGTTCTGATGCTTTTTTAATGTTTATTTTCTAAATTGTTCGCTAGTCATAGTAAAAATATAGACATAATTATCTGTAATAACATAAAAATTACTTAGTTCATTTGGAAAAACTTCATAATAAATAATATTAGCGTTTTTTTGCTCAGCAACATCTATTAAATCGTCTATAATATATAATCGAATAATTTTCAATCCGCTTATATCTGGTTCTTCTAAAACAGTAATAATTAAATCACTAAAATTTCTAAAGATATATTTAATATATTTTTGGTACTTATTTTTAACTACTATTTTAAAATTAGCCGAAATTATCAAAATAAATCCTGTTGCTATAATTAATACCAATATATCATAATACAAATTATTTTCTTTTTTAGAAGTATAAACTCTATAATTTTTATTTTTTTTATAATTTTCTTTTACGTATGTAACAGTATTTGTCAA
>CANRAX010000108.1 GCA_947628635.1 uncultured Bacilli bacterium
TAAAAAAAGGAAAAAGCAAAAGAAAAGTAAAAAGAAAAGTTCATTTGATATAATATTCTCGCTTGTATTCCTTATATCTTTTGTCGTTCCTCTTTTCTTATTACCTATTATGGTGTATTGGGATTTAAATTACGATGTTTTTTATAGAGTTAGTTTAATTTTTATAGAAGTTATAACTACAACTTTATGTTATTTTCTTTGGTTATTTTTAAATAAAATACTTCCAAACTCTGATTCTTCTGATTATTTCGGCGGTGATTCTGGTAGTTCTTTTGGTTCATCATCAGGAGGCGGCTTTTCTGGTGGCGGAGGATCCTCTGGTGGCGGAGGCAGTTCACGTGGTTTTTAAGGAAGTTTTTCTTTAATAGAAAATCTTTTTTTGATATAATAACTTTAGTGGTGAAGTAAATATGAAACGTAATGAAGTAGATAGAGAAAAATTAAGTCCAATGATGCAACAATATATGGACTTAAAAGATAAATATGAAGATTGTATTTTATTTTTCCGCTTAGGGGATTTTTATGAAATGTTTTTTGATGACGCTCTTTTAACATCAAGATTATTAGAACTAGCTTTAACCGGTAAACAGGCTGGTTTAGATGAACGAGTACCTATGTGTGGTATTCCCCATCATGCATATGCTTCTTATGTTGATGAATTAGTCGAAAAAGGCTATAAAGTTGCGATTGCTGAACAATTGGAAGATCCTAAAGAAGTAAAGGGCATGGTAAAACGAGATGTTATTCAAGTTATCACAAAAGGAACAAGAATAGATAGTAATATAGATTCTAAAAGTAATAATTATATAGCTAATGTTTTTGATTTTGGTTATTGCTTTGGAATTAGCTACGCTGATATTTCAACAGGTGATGTTTATGCCTTACTTACTAGTGGTGAAAAAGATAGTGTTATAAAAGAAGTTGCCAAAAGAGGTTTTAGAGAAATAATTGTCAATGATACCATTGATAGAGAAATTGTTGAAGTCTTAAGAACCCAATTTAATTGTTTAGTTACTATTACAAAAGAACAATTAGATGATAAAAATTATGAATATATTTATCAGAATTTAGAAGATGAACGTTTAGTTATAACTTTAAAGCATTTGCTTTCATATATTATTGAAACAAAAAAAGGCGATTTACATCATTTACAAAGATGTTTAGTAATTAAAACTAGTGAATATTTAGAATTTGACAATAATACTAAAAGAAATCTAGAATTGGTTGAAACACTTCGAACAAGAGAAAGACAATATAGTTTATTATGGCTTTTAGATAAAAATAAAACAGCAATGGGTTCAAGATATTTGAAAAAAAGTATTGAAAATCCTCTTACTAATAGAGAACAAATAGAAAGAAGATATGATTTAATATCAAAACTATCAACGGAATTTATTTTAAGAGATGACTTAATTAAATCCTTAAGTGGAGTATATGACTTAGAAAGACTTTGTGGAAGAATTACCTATGGTAATTTAAATGCTAAAGACTTATTACAGCTAAAAAGTTCTTTAAAAGAATTACCAACGATTAGTAATATTTTAGAAAAATTAAACTATGATAAAAAGATAGATACTTTTGAAGATTTATATTCTCTACTTGATAAAACTATTTTAGAGTCTGCGCCTTTTACTCTACATGAAGGTCATTTAATTAAAGAAGGTTATAATGAAGAACTTGATGAATTAAGAAAAATAAGTAGTGGTTCTAAAGATTTTATTTTAGAAATGGAACAAGCTGAAAAAGAAAAAACAGGTATTAAAACTTTAAAAGTTGGTTTTAATAAAGTTTTTGGATACTATATTGAAATTAGTAAAGGACAAATTCCTTTATTAAAAGAAGAATATGGTTACGAAAGGAAACAAACTTTAGCTAATTGTGAAAGATTTATAACACCTCTTTTGAAAGAAAAAGAAAATATTATTTTAGGTGCTGAAGAAAAGATAATTAATTTAGAATATAAAGTTTTTATGGAAATTCGAGAAGTTGTTAAGAGATATGTTTCTAAATTACAAAAAGTTTCAAAAATAATAAGTGAAGTTGATATGTTACAGTCTTTTTCGGTTGTAAGTGATACTTATAAATTTGTAAGACCTGAACTTACAGAGGAAAAAGTAATTAAAATGATTGAATGTCGTCATCCAGTAGTTGAGCAAGTAATGAAAGATAAGTATATTCCTAATGATATAATAATGGATAAAACGACGGATGTTTTACTAATTACCGGTCCTAATATGGCGGGAAAATCTACTTATATGCGTCAATGTGCTATTACGGTGATTATGGCTCAAATGGGTTGTTTTGTTCCTTGTAAAAGTTGTACTATGCCAATTTTTGATAAGATATTTACTAGAATTGGGGCTAGTGATGATTTAGTGTCTGGTGAGTCAACTTTTATGATTGAAATGAAAGAAGCTAATTATGCTATTAGTGAAGCAACGGAAAATAGTTTGATTTTATTTGATGAATTAGGTCGTGGTACGGCAACTTATGATGGAATGAGTTTAGCTCAAGCTATTTTAGAATATATTCACGATAAAATAAAAGCTAAGACAATGTTTTCAACACATTATCATGAACTAACTTCTCTAGAGAGAGATTTAAAACATTTAAAAAATGTTCATGTTTCCGCCATTGAAGAAAATGGACAAATAACTTTCTTACATAAAGTAAAAGTAGGAGCTGTTGATAAAAGCTATGGTATTCATGTTGCGGCATTAGCTAAACTTCCAGAATCTTTAATAAAAAGAGCTGATGAAATATTAAATGTCTATGAAAAGAAAAACATAAAAAAAGAAGTATTTACTCAAACATCGCTTTTTGAATTAAATGAAAATGAAGTAGAAGAAAAGAAAAATCCTATTGAAGAAGAGATTAAAAAAATAAATCCATTGGAAATGTCACCAATGCAAGCATTAAATTTTTTATATGATTTAAGAAAGAAAATTAAAGAAAGAAAATGAAAAGAATGGATAGTGTGAAAAGTTTTATGGAAAACTAGTCATACCGGATGAAAAAGATATTAAAATGAAAATTTTAATATAAATC
>CANRAX010000109.1 GCA_947628635.1 uncultured Bacilli bacterium
AGCTTAACTTTGAGTGAAGCAATTGATATTATGCTTCAACTTACAGATGGTATGGCTCATGCTCATGATTCTTATATAATTCATAGAGACTTAAAACCACAAAATATTATGATTAAAGATGATGGTCAAATAAAAATTACTGACTTTGGTATTGCAATGGCCCTTAATTCAACTCAACTAACTCAAACTAATTCTGTAATGGGTTCAGTTCATTATTTACCACCAGAACAAGCTAGTGGTAAAGGCTGCACAATAAAAAGTGATATATATTCAATGGGAATTATTTTCTATGAACTTTTAACTGGTAGTTTACCATTTAAAGGTGATAATGCTGTTGAGATAGCTCTTAAGCATATGCGTGATCCATTACCTAGTTTAAGAGAAGAAAATGAAGCTATTCCTCAAAGTATTGAAAATATAATTTTGAAAGCTACGGCTAAAAATCCTAAAAATAGATATGAAGATGCAAGAAGTATGCATGAAGATTTACTTACAGCTTTAGATGATGACCGTATGAATGAAGAAGTATATCAATTTAAATATCCAGAAAATGAAAATGAAAATACCAAAAAGATAAAAAAATTGGAAGAAATAGAAAAACAAGAAGAAGCTAAAGCTGAAGAAGAGCAAATTGCAGAAAAAGTTGAAGAAGAAGTCGAAGATAAGAAAAACAAGCGTGTTATAATTATTTTAGCAATTATTTTTGGCGTTCTTTTAATTACTTTCTTTATTCTCTTCTTTGTAGCACCATCTAGTAGTAGAGATAAAAACGCTATTATTCCAGACTGTGAAGGTAATAAAGTAAGCACTTGTGAGAAGAAATTACAAGAAGCTGGGTTTGAAGTTGCTGAAGAAATTGAAACCGAAGCAAGTAAAGATATTAAAAAGAATAGAGTTACACGGACTGATCCTGAAGCAGGTCGAAGCCGTAAAATTGGTTCTAAAGTAACTATTTATAAATCAACTGGAGAACAAACTTATAAATTAGAAGACTATACAGGAAAAAATTATATTGAAATTCAAACTTTACTAGAACTTGAATATAAAATGAAAGTTACTATTGAGAAAAAAGATGCTCCAGATGATTTCAATGTTTCTGCTGATGGTGCTGAGCAACAAATAATTGGTCAATCTTTAGCGGCAGGTAGTGAAGTAAAAGAAGGAGACTCTATAACATTATATATCCCTGATATAACTGATGAATTTCCTAATATGAGTGGTGAAGGTTGGAGTCTAGATGACGCTAAGGTATTCTGTGAAAAATATGGTTTAATTATTGAAGTTGAAGAACAAGAAACAGATGCATATGAAGCTGGTAAAATTATTACACAATCTCGTCCAGCAGGAAGCCCAATAGTTAGTGGTACTACTTTAAGAGTAACTGTTGCTAAAAAACCAACAGAAAAGCCATCTGCTTCTCCAAAACCATCAACATCACCTACTGAAGATAGCAAACCAGCTGAAGAAGATAATTCTAATCCAGATACACAGAAAAATGAATAGAAAAATTAAGGAGTTATTATGCAAGGACAAATAGTTAAAATAGTTAGTGATTTACATTATGTTAGAAGTGGCGAGTTAATTTGGCCTTGCAAATGTCGAGGAATATTCAGAAAAGAACATATTACTCCAGTTGTTGGGGATTATGTTCTTTTTGATAAAGAAAAATTAGTAATTGAAAAACTTTTACCAAGAAAAAATTTATTTCAAAGACCCAAAGTAAGTAATATTGATCAAGCCTTTATAATAACAAGTTTAAAAAATCCTGACTTTTCATTAAAGCTTTTAGATAAATTTATTTCTTTAATGGAAATTAATAATGTTGAACCAATTATATGTTTAACTAAGGAGGATTTAGTTTCGAATTTAAATGATTATAAAGAAACACTTTCTTATTATCAAAAGTTGGGTTATACTGTTATTTCTAATACGGATATTTCTAAAATAAAAAAATTATTAAAAGGAAAAATGAGTGTTTTTACAGGACAAACGGGTGCGGGAAAATCTACTTTGCTAAATAAACTTAATGCTGATTGGAATTTGGAAACAAATGAAATATCTTTAGCTTTAGGTCGTGGCAAACACACTACTAGAGTTGTTACAGCCTTACCTTTTTTAGGTGGTTTAGTTATAGATACGCCTGGTTTTTCAGCCTTAGATTTAAAAAATTATTCTAAAGAACAAATAAGAGACAGTTTTAAAGAATTTAGTACTTATCAGTGTGAATTTAAAAATTGTTTTCATACAAAAGAAAAAGAATGTCGGGTAAAACAAGCCGTAAACGAAAATAATATAATGAAGAGTAGATATCTAAATTATCTTTCTTCCATAGGGGAGGTAGAACAGTGAAAGTTAGTGCTTCATTTCTAAGTAGCAAAAAAATTGTTGAAGATATTATAAAACTAAATCAAACAGATGTTGATTACATTCATCTAGATATTTTAGATGGGAAGTTTGTTCCGAATAAATCACTTCCTTTTAGTGAATTAAAACATATATATAAATATACTTCAAAAAGATTAGATGTTCATTTAATGGTTACTAATCCATCTAAATATATTCCTTTATATGCTTCACTAAATACAGAATTTATTATTTTTCATTTAGAAGTTGATGAAGATATCGAAAAAAATTTAAAATTGATAAAAAAATATTCTATTAAAGCAGGATTAGCTATAAAACCAAATACAAAAGTAAATGAATTGCTTCCTTATTTACCATTTTTGGATATTATTTTAATAATGAGTGTTGAACCTGGATTT
>CANRAX010000110.1 GCA_947628635.1 uncultured Bacilli bacterium
AATGACTATGTACTCTTTTAGATTGTGTTTAACTCATAATATATTTATTCGTCTTTACCAAGCAAATTCCTAATATATAAAAAAATAAATGTAAAAGTGAGGATAAAAATATAAATTCTGGCTTTTTCTATTCCTAACTTAAAAATAAGAGGATAAATAAAACATTGCACAAGAGTAATACCAAAGACAGTACCTAAAGCTATTTGAAATTGTTCATTTAAATTAATTTTTTCATTAATAGTTATTAAGTTAATAATAAAAGCTATTATTGTCATCAAAACAACTATTAGAAATGTTGTCAAATATTTAGCTTTTACAACATTTTTTCTTCCATTTGGTAAAGAAAAAGCATAAAAATCCCATTTATTATAATTATCATAGCTAAAAGTTGTTAACATCAACATCATACTTAAAAAGGGAGCTAAAAAGAAAACATCCATTTTTCCTGTCATAATCATTAATCCATAGATAACCAAAATAATTACTAACGTTTTTATATTACTTTTTATAACTAGCAAATCTTTTTTTATAAAACCTAGCATTCTTTCACTCCTTTTATTATTAATAGCATTAACTCTTCTAAAGTAATTTTATCAATTACACCAAAATCGTATTTTTTCTTAAATTCTTTTTTATTTGAAATTAATACTTCAACATCATATTTTTCTTTTATATAACGAATTCTATCTTCAATAGCTATTTTTTCTAAATCTTTGCTTTTACATTTCACAATAGCCCAATCTTCAAGTAATTCTCTACAAGGCTTGGTAAAAAGAATTTCCCCATTATCAATAAAAGTTATATAATCAGCAATTTTTTCCAAATCAGTCGTAATATGAGTTGAAAGAAAAATAGTGTTTTCTTCATTTTGCATAAATTCTTGAAATAAATCAAGCACTTCTCTTCGAGCAATAGGATCTAAACCAGTTGTAGGTTCATCCAGTATTAATAGTTTAGGATGATGACTTAGTGCAGTAATTATTTCTAATTTTTTATGCATTCCTTCTGAAAATGTTTTAATTTGTTTATTACGAGGTAAATCAAAATTTTTTAAATAACTATAAAATAATTTTTCATCCCATTTTTTAAAAATGGACTTCATAATTGCATTTATATCATTAGCAGTAAGGAGTTCTGGAAAAAACATATCATCTAAAACAACACCTATATCTTCTTTTAATTTTTCCTTATCCTCTACCTCACTGCAACCAAATATTTTAACTTCGCCACTATATTTTTTTATAATATCAAGTATTATTTTAATAGTTGTGGTTTTACCAGCACCGTTTTTACCAATAAATCCCATTATTACACCCTTAGGTATATCTAAATTAATATTTTTAAGAGTAAAATCATCATACTTTTTTTCCAAGTTTTTAATTTGAATGACATTTTCCATTAATTTTCCTCCTCTTCTAAAATTTGCCATATTTCTTTTAATTCTTTCTTAGAAATATTATTATTTTTGGCAATGTTCATTATTTTTTCCATTAATTCCTCAATATGTCTTTTTTCCTCTTCTAAAGCGAGTTCATAATTTATTTTTGAAACATAAACACCTTTGCCTGGAATCATTTCGACAAAACCGTCTTTTTCTAATTCTTCATAGGCCTTTTTTGTTGTTATGACACTGCAATGTAAATCTTTCGCTAAGCTTCTAATTGATGGAAGAAGAAAACCTTCTTTTAATTCATTTGTTATTATTTTGTTCTTTATTTGTTCCATAATTTGTTCATAAATTGCTTCACCACTTGAGTTACTAATTATAATTTCCATATTTCACCTCAACTGTATATATCGATTATATACAGAATATAAACAGTTGTCAAGATAATTTTTCTTATCCTAAAAACAAAAAAATTACATCAATCATGACATAATTTTTTATTAACAAATAAATTTTTAAATGAAATATTTTATACTACTTGTCCCATCCACTATCTAATATTTTATTTATCTCATCTATTGCACACTGGACGTTCGAACAATTTAATCCTGTCACTGTATTATTATACGATAAATAACTTGCTGTTAATACTTTAATATCAATAGGACCTGTAACAGATGTTATTGTTATTGTTCCATTAGTATAAGTATAATCATTATATGCTGAACCTTTCATAGTTACATATAGAGCACCAGCAGGTAGTCCGCCCGGAAACTTTCCTCCAAAATTTTGTGTGAATTTAGCTTTCTCTAAAACCTCTGTTTTAAAACCTGTTGTACTAGTAAAGCCTTCATACGTTACCTTATAACAATTTTCAAAATCAAATTTTAAAAGAAAAGTTCTTGTTTCTGCCTTTGTTGATGTAAAAGTTATGTCAAAAGTCATAACCATTCCAGCATCAGATTTACCATTCTTATCTTTTAACTTTGTTCCCAAAGTATAACCTGTAATTTTAGCATCACTTGGTAAATCGTCTATTTTTAAAATTCCCATTTCTACATTAGAATAATTAGTTATCTCTACCGTATAAGTTACACTAGCTGCTCCCGTAGATATATAGCCTAATTTTATTTCTTTTCTAGAAAAATCAGCATACTGAATAGTTGCGCCAGTTACCGTACCTTGTGTAATATTAGTTATACGCATATCACCTTGAGGTCTATAAGTTAAATCTCCTGTTATACCTAAACTTCTATTCAAAGCAGAATAACCTATACTCATAAGAAAAATTGTTCCTATAACTATTATCAATAGAAATTTATCAGAATCTTTTTTTATTTTCTTCACCATCTTCAC
>CANRAX010000111.1 GCA_947628635.1 uncultured Bacilli bacterium
AGAGGATATAATGTAAGTGTTGGAAATAATAATGGTAAAGAAATAGATTTTATTGCTACAAAACATAATCAAAAAGAGTATTATCAAGTTACATTTGAACTTTCTAATAAAGAAACAGAGGAAAGAGAATTTGGTGCCTATGATAATATTCAAGATAATTATCCTAAGTATGTTATATCAACTGATAAATTAGATTATTCTCAAAATGGTATAATTCATAAAAATATTATAGATTGGCTATTAGAAAAATAATTTGATAAGTTAAAACACTCTTTTATAGTTCTGAAAGACGAAGGTTATTATTAATTAGTAGCTTAATTCATTTTTTAAATAAATTTGCACATAAAAACTCAAGAGCTATTTCTTGAGTTATCTTTTTATAACCAAACACCAAAGATAATACCAGCCATTGCTAGGATAAGACCACCTACCCAAAACAATTTAACAATATCTGTTTCTTGCCAACCTAATTTCTCAAAATGATGATGGATTGGGGTCATTAAGAAAAGCTTCTTTTTGAATACTTGAACCCAAAATACTTGAATAATAACGCTCAATGTTTCAATTACAAAAATTGAAGCAACAACTAAAAGCGTTAATTCACGATGAGTAAGGATTGCTATGGCTCCCATCACAGCACCTAAAGCTAAGGAACCTGTATCTCCCATAATTATCTTAGCCGGATGAGTATTATAAATTAAAAAGCCTAATAAACTACCAACTAAAATTAAACTGAAAATACCTATATCTTCAAAACCAACAGTTAAAGAAATCAAACTAAAAGCAATGAAGGCTATGGCCGAAAGACCACCAGCTAGACCGTCTAATCCATCAGTTAAATTAACGGCGTTACTAGCTCCAACTAAAACAAATAATATACATAGACCATAGAGCCAACCAAGTTCAATATCTATTCCAAGAGTTCCAACAACCCAAGCTGTTTGACCACCACTACGCATATAAATGTAGAAAAAGCCAATAGCAATCAGAACTTGCATAAATAACTTTTGATAAGTAGTTAAGCCCTCATTATTACCTTTACGAATGGATAAAAAATCATCCAAAAAACCTATACAAGCATAACCTATAAAAACTAACAATACTATACCCAAATTAGAAGTATAAGTTATACGATTAGATAAAATTAAATATATAGTAGCTAAAACAGTCGGAATGATAAAAATCAAACCACCCATTGTCGGTGTCCCCTCTTTTTTTCGATGAGCTTCACCAACAAAGATACTTATTTTTTGACCAATTCGCAATTTTTTAAATAATGGAACTAAAAATAATCCCAATAAAGCTGAAGATAAAAAGCCAAGCATTATTGCGACGATTGCTTTCGTTAGTAATAGCATCCCTTTCACTCCATTTCTCTTAAGAATTATATCACAAATACTTTTGAAATATTCTTAAATGTTGTTATTTAGACATAAATTGACAGAAACTAATTTTGATATTTTAAAACTTTAGCATTATTTTTTTCAAGAAGTTTTTTTTGTTCCTTTTGTAAAGAGTTAATTTCATACTCCTTTTCGGATAAATCAGCTTTTACTTTTTCTAAATTTTTAAGCAATTTTTCACATTCTGGCAATTCTAAATAATCAGCATAATCCTTTTTAAACTCAGTTATTGTTCTTGCTAGTTGAGCCTTAGTTCGACCTAAAAATACCGAAATATTATCAATTGCACTTAAACTACTTTCGATTTCACGACTGTAATCTTTAACTTTAATAACCTTATATCTTTTGGTCGTTGTTTTTGGTTTCATTATGTTGTTTACAAAATACAAGTAAGTTGTAGCCATTGTCGCTAAAGCCTTAGCTGAGCGTGGTCCAGGAAGAAACATTTGCCAAGATAAAAATTTAAATAATTTGCTACTTTGACGGTTCATTGTTTCAACTTCAACTTTAACCTTTTCTTCAACCGTAGTAGCATTTTTAACTTTTTCTCTTACCTCTTTTAATAAATAATCTTGCTCATTTTGAAAATCTAAAAGCATTTTATTAAATTTTTCATAGTTATAATATTTTTCTTTTAAAGAAGAAATATCTATATCCTCAAGATTTAATGTGTTCTTTTTTTCAACTGTTTTATTTGAAACATCATCTTTAGTAGATGTTATTTCAGCTATTTTTTGTGATAAAATTCTATAAAGTTCTGAGTCTTTAATTTCTAATATATCTTTATTATTTTTAAAATCTTCAATATACTTTTCAATAGTAGCTTCAATATAATTATCATTTAATAAGTCTTTATTCTTTACTTTAATATTTTCTTTTAAAGTTGATATTTTATCTATTACAAGAGTCAAGCCATCGATAACATTTTCTACTTTTTTATCAATTGCTTCATCTTCTTCATTAGATACAGTTTTATATTCAAAATAAACGGCACGTAAATCTTTACGAGCTTCTTTTAATTTAGCTTCATAAGTTGAAACTATTTTTTTGTTTTTCGCTTTTAATAAATCAGAATTATCAATAGTTGTTGTTTTTAGAGGAATTGTTTCTTGCTTTTGTTGTTTTACTTCTACTTTTTTAATTAATTTAGTTTTTTCATTTAAATCCTTTTTAGGTTTAACTTTCTGTAAAACTTTATAATCTAGAACTATTTTTTCCTCAATGGTTCTTTCAGAAAAAGCCTTTTCTACTCTATCTTCATATAGATATTTTTCCTTTTTCTCTTCAATTTCCTCTTTTTCATTATTAGATATATTTACATCATAAACC
>CANRAX010000112.1 GCA_947628635.1 uncultured Bacilli bacterium
GCATAAAAGTTCCAAAAAAAATGTAAAAAGTGTTGTATTTATAAAAGATATATGTTATAAGTGATATTGATATTTTTTACCGCTAACATATCTATTGAATTAGCATATAATGTTTTGTATATATAGGAGGTCTAGATATGAGTTTAAAAAGTATGAAAAAAGAGGAATTAGAATTATTATCTCATAAGGATATTACTAATTTAATTCTTGAAGAAAGTAAAAAAACATTAAATACAGCTAATCTTTTTCATAAAATAATCCAACTATTAGATTTACCAGATAGCTATTTCGAAACAAAAATAGCTGATTATTACACAGCATTAACTACTGATAAGAGGTTTATTTTATTAGAAGATGGTACTTGGGATTTAAGAAGTCGTCATACATCTGATAAAGTAATTAAAGTTCAAGAAGATGATGAAGATGAAGATGATGAAGAAGATAGTGAAGAAAAAGAAGAATCTAATACTTCTTTAGAAGAAGATAATTATGATGATACAGATGACGATAACTATGATGATGACTCCAATGATGACTTAAAAGATTTAGTAGTAATAGATGAAGACGAATTAGAACTAGAAGAGTAATCTAGTTTTTTCGGCTTTTAAAAGGAAAAAGGTGATAAAATGATTGATAGATTAGAAGCTACTCTACATAAATATGAAGAATTAGAACAAGCTCTTACTAAAAGTGAAGTTTTAAGTGATATAAATAAAACAAAAGAGTATTCAAAAGAAATGGCTTCCCTTGAAGAAATTGTTGCTTGTTACAAAAATTATAAAAAGGTCCTACAAAACATTGATGATACTAAAGAAATGTTAAAAGATGCTGAACTAGGCGAAATGGCTAAAGAGGAATTAAAACATCTTGAAGAAGAAAAAGACAAATTAGATAAAGATTTAGAAATTCTTTTAATTCCAAAAGATCCTAATGATGATAAAAACGTTATTATGGAAATAAGAGGTGCTGCTGGAGGCGATGAAGCCAATATTTTTGCCGGCGATTTGTTTAGAATGTACACACATTATGCTGATAAAAAAGGTTTTTCTTATCAAGTTTATAACTCTATTGAAGGAACAGCAGGTGGTTATAGCCAAATAGAATTTATTATTAAAGGTAAAAATGCGTATTCTCTTCTTAAATATGAAAGTGGTTCCCATCGTGTGCAAAGAGTCCCTGTAACTGAAGCCAATGGTCGTCTTCAAACATCAACTGCTACGGTGTTAGTTATGCCAGAAGTTGATGACTCTATCGATATTGAAATTAATCCAAGCGATTTAAGAATTGATATATATCGTTCAAGTGGCTGTGGCGGTCAAGGTGTTAATACCACAGATTCTGCTGTTCGAATAACTCATTTACCAACGAACACCGTAGTTACGTGTCAAAATGAACGTAGTCAAATTCAAAATAAGGAGCAAGCATTAAAAGTTTTAAAAAGTCGTCTTTATGAATTAGAATTACAAAAGCAGCAAGAAGAAGCTACTGCTGAAAGAAGAAATAAGATTGGCTCTGGCGATCGAGCTGAAAAAATCAGAACTTATAATTATCCTCAAAATCGAGTAACTGATCATCGTATTGGTTTTACAACTAAAAATTTAGATCGAGTTATGGATGGCGACTTAGACGATATTATTAATGCTCTTATCCAAGAAGATCAAAAAAGAAAAATACAAGGAGAAGAAGAGTAATGACTGTTGATAATCTTCTTTTTTTTGCAAAAAGTCATATTCATAAAGATCATGCCAAAATTCTTTTAGCCGAACTTTTAAACAAAAATCCTTTAGAACTATTAACTTGTCTTGACGAAGAAGTATCTCCAGAAAAAGAAAAACTTTTTCGAAAAGAAGTAGAATATCTTAAAAACGGCAAACCTTTACAATATGTTTTAGGTAACATAAATTTTTATGGAACAAATTTCTATATTAATGAAAATGTATTAATTCCACGTTTTGAAACAGAACAACTTGTTGAAAAAACAATTTCCTACATAAATGAAAAATTTTCTTTCCCCGTAGATATTATTGATTTAGGTTGTGGCAGTGGTGTTATTGGCTTAACTCTTGAAAAAAAAGTTTCATCTAATTCCATTGATTTAATTGATATAAGTTCTCCTGCTTTAGAAGTAGCTAAAGTCAACTGTCAAAACTTAAATTCAAAAGCTAAGCTTATTCAAAGCGATATGTGGCAAAATATATCTAAAAGATATCACGTCATAATAAGTAATCCACCATACATTAAAACAACTGAAGAGATTGAAGACATAGTTAAAGATAATGAACCTCATCTAGCTTTATACGCTGGTGAAGATGGTCTTGATTGCTATCGAAAAATATTATTTGACATAAAAGAACATATGCAAGATAAATGCTTAATAGCATTTGAAATAGGCTCAACTCAAGGAGAAGCCCTAAAAAAATTAGTTTTCTCTCTATTTCCCAATGCTCAAATTTCCATTGAAAAAGACTTAGCCGATAGAAATCGCTTTTTCTTCATATTTAAAAATATTTAAAAAAATGTATAAAAAAAGCTAAAATATCTCACTATTAAATTGAAGGTGAGATATTAATGAAAAAAATAATTATTATTTTAGCTATTCTTATAACTATATTTTCTTTAAATAAACAAGAACAAATTAGGATACCTAAACAATCAATTCGTTTTCGTGTTATTGCTAATAGTAATAAAAAAAGTGATCAAAATATAAAGCAT
>CANRAX010000113.1 GCA_947628635.1 uncultured Bacilli bacterium
ATTGTCAATTGATTAGACTTAAGCAAGTTATCATAATATGAAATGATACTTGAAATAGTGTCTTTTGAATAAACACTAATAACATTAATAAATATGCCTAGTACAATAAACATTGAGATTAATTTTAAAATTTTCTTTTTATTCATTTTAATTTACTCCTCCTATTTTAATTAAATTGTATCATTAGTGACTGATTTAGTAAATAGGCAAATTATTATTCAAAATAAAAAAGAACTAAAAAATAAAAGCTCTTTTGATTAGTATTAAGATTAGTTAAGTTTTATATTTTCAATATTAACAAGATTATTTTTTTCATCAAACTCTAATTTAAAAGTTTCACAATAATTTAAGTAACCTTTAAAAATATTTTTATTTTTGAAAGTATAATTTAATTCTTCATTAATTAGATCTATCTTACACCATTTTTTAAGTAAAAACATGATTGCTGTTGCATGACTTACAATTAAAATCTTTTGATTAACATTTTCTTTTACAATCTTCATAATTGCATTATACATTCTATCTCTTACTTCTTTTTGACTTTCACCTGTACCTATTTTAAAATTTTCATCTAAAAGTTGTTGCCTTTCAAAATCACTTGGTAATTCGTTCCAAGAAGTAATTCCAAATTTTCTTTCACCTAAATCATCTTGAATATTTAAGGATAAAGCATTTCTTTCAGCAGCATATTTAGCAGTAGCTATTGCTCTAGTATAGTTTGAAGTATAAATTGCGTCAATATTATCAAAAAGTGAGGAATTTAGATTTTCTTTAGCTATCTTTTCACCTTCAATAGATAAAATATTTTTTTCATTTTGAATTTGAAAATTGTCTTTATTGTTTTTGTTGTCAACATTTAAGGTTTTAGAGTGACGCATTAAATAAACTGTTGTCATTAAAAGCCTCCTTTAGTTGTTTTTATTATACATTAAGGAGACTTTTTTTTAAATATTTTTATCTATTTATGAATTTCAAATAATAAACCTTTATAGTATTTCCAAGCTAAAACTTTAAAAGCTAATTTATTAATAAGATTTTCGCTTAATTCATTTTCTTCTAAAGATTTTTTTATCTCGGTAATGGCTTTGTCATAATCACCTACTATTAGTAAATTATTTCCAGCTAATAAGGCTTTAGCATACTTATTTTCTATACTTGATAAAGCCCCCATTTCCATATCATCAGTTATTGTAACACCCGTAAATTTTAAGTCGTTACGTAAAAGTTGATTGACTTTTGAAGATAAAGAAGCAGGAGTATTTTCAATATTTTTTACAGTATTATGATTAACTAAAATGGCCTCTGCTTTAGCTTCGATACCGGCTTTAAATGGTGGTAAATCTTTTTCTTTGATAAGTTCTAAGGAACGTTCATCAGTTGTTCCGGAGTCATGTGTATCTTCATTATCGCCATATCCAGGAAAGTGCTTTAATGTATAAGATACACCTGTATTTTTGCTAGCTGAGATAACTGTCTTAGCATATTCAGCTGTTTTAGCAGTATCTTCTTGAAGTGTTCTATTATAAATATAATCTTCATCACTATTAGAAACATCAACAACAGGAGCTAAATTCAAATTAAGACCTAAGTCTTTTAAAAGAGCACTCTTTTCAATAGTATCTTCTTTAATAGCACTTAATCCACCTTCTTTATATAACTCACTAGGTGAGGAAAATTTTTTAGGTGCTAATTTTTTATTACTACTTACTCTAACTACATCTCCACCCTCTTCATCAACAGCTGTTAATAAAGGGATTTTAGCGACTTCATTTAAAGACTGTATCATTTTAACTACTTCTTCTTTAGTCTTATCTTTAAAATCATTCTCAAAGAAAATAAAACCGGAAAATTGATTTTTTTCTAAGGCTTGTTTGGCAGTGTCATTCTTGTACTTTACTAATAGTAACTGACCAATTTTTTCTTCTAGTGTTAATTCATCTAGTTTGTTCTTAGCTAGAATATAATAGTCTTTAAAAAGACCATTGTCCTTCCAAGATAAGGGTATGCCATTGGAATCAGTTTCTTCTTCTGTTTGAATGCAGTTTAAAATAGCAGAGTCTTGAACTTTTTTATTTCTATTAAGAAGACCTGTATATTCAATTAAAATATTATCGCCTACGGAAAAATTGTTTTTTTGGGTTTTGAAAGTATAAATTATATTGTTAGATGTTTGTAAAGTTAAGTTTTGCTTTTCCTTATTTAAAACAATACCTGTTAGTTTATGGGTTTTAGGAGAATCTCCTTTGGCTAAAAAATTTGTTGTTGCTAAAACAAGAAGAGTTATTGTCAAAAAGACAATTAAAAAAGTTGTTTTTTTCTTATTCATGTTCTTCACCATCCTAATATAACTATATTTTTTTGAAATTAAAATATACATATTCAATGACACTTTTTTTGGCTTATTCATATAATACTTTAGTTGAAAGGAGAGTTAGAAAGTGAAAAAAAGAATTCTTACTTATGTGTTATGTAGTCTTTTACTTTTAGTTTTAGTAGGAGCTGTTTTATTTGATTTTAATAAAAGTGATGATAGTAAGAAGAGTTTACGAAAAATTCGTCTTGCAGAAGTTGCTCATACAATATTTTATGCACCTCAATATGTAGCTTTAGAATATGGATACTTTGAAGATGAAGGCCTTGATGTTGAACTTATTCTTACAAGTGGCGCTGATAAAGTTACAGCTGCTGTT
>CANRAX010000114.1 GCA_947628635.1 uncultured Bacilli bacterium
TAGATTTTGGTAGTTGGTTGGTAGTTGAAAGCATTATTTTATAAAAATCAAAAATTACAAAGCCCCGTAATTTCAAGCAAAAAACAAAAATGAGCCAGCTTTCGCTGACTCTTCAGGGGGTTCGGTTGAATATACTATCACATTAGACCGTGATAGATATCGGCGTGATATACATCACGCACCTTAATAATAAAGGATAAAAATGAAAATGTCAATGAAATAAAAAATATTTTTTTTACATTGACATTACAAGTAAATATAAAATCTAGATATATCAATAATTCTTTTTAAATAAATGTAAACTATTAAGCTTGTGTTATAGAAGCAATTAACTTTTTTTTCAACTCTTCATCATTAGATTGTTTATCCAGTAAATACTCTTTAGAATCTTTTTTTGCTTGAAGTAAAATTTTGTAATCGGACCTAATATTAGCTATTTTAAAAGACATATCACCACTCTGCTTAGTTCCAAATAAATCGCCATGTCCTCTTAATTTAAAGTCTTCCTCACTAATAACAAAACCGTCATCTTCTTTTTCCATAATTTTTAAACGTTCCGCATCACTATCACTAATCAAAATACATTGTGATTTAGATGTTCCACGACCTACTCGACCTCGAAGTTGATGCAACGTTGAAAGACCAAATCGATCAGCATCAAAAATTACCATAGTCGTAGCATTTGGCACATCTACTCCAACCTCAACAACTGTTGTAGAAATTAATATTTGTATTTCACCATTTTTAAACTTATCCATAATTAAATCTTTTGCGCCACTAGCCATCTTTCCATGAACAATGTCTATTTTTGCATGTCCTTGAAAAGCTAGTTCCATTTGATCCTTTAATTTAAAAACATTTGTCAAATCAGAATTTTCACTTTCTTCAATTAAAGGAGCTATAACATATATTTGATGTTTCTTTTTTAACTCTTCATACATCATTCCTAAAACTTCTTTAATTTCACTATTTTTTTTGACATATGTATCAATTTTCTGTCTACCTTTTGGTCTTTCTTTTATAGTAGAAACATCCATATCACCAAAAATAGTTAAAGCATAAGTTCTTGGTATTGGAGTTGCACTCATATACAATACATCTGGTTTTATCCCTTTATTTTGTAAATTGGCTCTTTGATGAACTCCAAAACGATGTTGCTCATCAGTTATAACCAAACCTAAATTATCATATATAACTTCATCTTGAATTAAAGCATGTGTTCCAATTATTATATTAATTTTACCATTTTTTAAACCGTCATAAATTTCTTGCTTTTCTTTCTTAGCTGATGAACCAGTAAGCAAAGCGATTTTTATATCCGTTTTTTCCAAAATTTTCTTTAAATTAATATAATGTTGCATGGCTAAAATTTCTGTTGGAGCCATTAAAGCACTTTGATAACCACATAAACTATTTGCAACCATTGCAATGAAAGCAACAATTGTCTTGCCACTACCAACATCTCCTTGAAGTAATCTATTCATCCTGCTAGGAGATTCTAAATCATTTAGAATTTCTTCCACAGCATTTTTTTGATCATTAGTTAATTCAAAAGAAATACTTTTTATAAATTTATCCAGTTTAACTCGATCAATTTCACGTGTTAAACCATTCTTTTCTTTTTTATTCTGTTCTTTTAAGTAATTAATTTTAAACATAAATTCAAATAATTCTTCATATTTTAAACGTATTGTTACTTCCTTCAATTTTTCACTAGTTGAAGGATTATGAATAATATTAAGTGCTGTTTTTTTATTTAAAAAATTATATTTTTCCACATATTTCTGTGGAATATAATCAGGAATTTCTTTTCCACAGACTAATAGAGCCATATTAATATATGTGGACATATTTTTATTACTTAGACCACTTGTACAATGGTATACCGGTTCTATTTTTACCTTATTTGTCAAAAGACTTAGTTTTATATCAGAGGCCGTTATGACATTTTTTATCTTGTCTAATTTACCTATAACAGTTATTCCTGTACCTACTAAAAGTTGTTTTTTCAAAAATGCTCTATTAAAAATAGAAACTCCAACTACACCTGAATTAGTAACTAATCGAAAGTTCATTTTATTTAATCCAGCCTTGAAACGCATTAAAATAGGAACACTTTCTACCTTTCCATCTATTACTATTCTTTCTCCATCTTCCACTAAAGAAAGATCATTTCTTTCTAACACTTCATACCTAAAAGGATAATGTGTAACAAGATCTTCTACTGTATAAATATTCAATTTATTTAACAAAGAAAGAGATTTTGGACCTACACCTTTTACATCTTTCAATTCTGTCACAGGCATCACTTCCTTCTTGGCATATTATAACATAATTGTCTTTTTTTTCCAAGAAACAAATTGTAAAAAAAAGAATTTTCTTTTTGCAATTTATTATTAAAAATTATCTAAAAAATTTTCTAAAAATTTTTTTCATTTTTTTTAACTTTTTTGTTGACAAATTATTCTATTTCGGTTAGTATAGTAATCACCAATTCGGAATTAGGCGAATTGGTCGCTAGTATCACACTAGCCAACCCCTTTTT
>CANRAX010000115.1 GCA_947628635.1 uncultured Bacilli bacterium
GATAAAATATGAATAAAACAATTAAAATTAACATAATAATTTTTAGGAGGGTAAATAATGAAAAAATTAGGTATCTATTTGTTAATGATATTACTTATTCCGTTAAATGTATTTGCTTTAGAAGGAGATAATAATAAATTAATACAAGGAGCAGCTAGTGGTATTTTAATTGATGCAAATAGTGGAAAAATAATTTTTGAAAAAAATAAAGATAAAGAAATGGCTGTTGCTTCTATGACAAAAATGGTTGCTCAAATTATTATATTGGAAGAAATAGAGAAGGGAAATGTTAAATGGAATCAGGAAGTTATTGTTAGTAAAAATGCTTCTGATATGGGTGGTTCACAAATATATATTGAAGAGGGCGAGAAGATTACAGTTGAGGACTTAATGAAGGGTATTAGTATGGCTAGTGGTAATGATGCAACTGTTCAAATGGCTGAAGTTATTGCAGGTACAGAGGAGAAATTTGTGGAGTTGATGAATAAAAAAGTTAAACAGTTAGGTCTTAAACATACACATTTTGCAAATTGTACAGGTTTAGATCAAGATAATCATTACTCAAGCGCTTATGATATGGCGATGTTTGCTAAAGAGTTAGTAGTTAATCATCCCGATATATTAAAGTTTTCTTCGTTATATGAGGATTATTTAAGGGAAGATACAGAAAACAAATTTTGGTTAGTTAATACTAATAAGTTAGTAAGATTTTATGAAGGTGCTGATGGTTTAAAAACAGGACATACTGATAATGCAGGGTATTGTCTAGCTGCTACGGCGAAACGGGGTGATTTAAGACTGATTGGTATTGTTTTGGGAGAAACAGATAGTAAAGTTAGAAATAATGAAACAATGGCTCTTTTAGATTATGGTTTTAGTAATGTTAAATTAAATATAATTAAGAAAAAAGGTGAGGTTATAAAAAAAGAAAAAATAGATAAAGCAAATAAAGAGATTGTTTCAATTATATTAAAAGATAATTTAGGAGTAGTTGAAGAAGTTGGAAGTAAAGGTAAATATTCTTATAATATTGATGTTGATAAAATAAAACTGCCAATTAGTAAAGGAACTAAAGTTGGAAAAATAGATGTTTTAGAAAACGGTAAAGTAGTTTCAACAGGTGAGTTGGTTATTGCTGATTCTATTGCACCTTTAAATTATGGGGAATTGTTTAAAAAAGGAATTATTGATCTAATAAGTGGAAATCTATAAAAAAATCTTTTCTCAAGAGGAAAAGATTTTTATATGGCTTTAGTTTTTTGAGCGGTATTGGTAATTTTTAGTGTTATATCTTGATTGGCTCTATTTTTTACTGTGATCTCATTTTTATCTGATATAAAACTTAAAACATGTTCAACATAGTAGGGATCACCAATATTTAAAAACTCTCGATAGTAACGCCATTCTGTTTTATTCATATCGTTTTTCATAGCTGAAACTGGTGTACCACTAATACTTTCACACATTTTTAGACATTTATTAATATAATTAGTTCCAAAATTGTAAGTTTGAATGCCTAAAGGTATGTTGTAATCATTGGCTTCTAAAGCTATTTGTAGAAGCATAGCACCTACTTTTATGTTAGTATCTAAATCAGTTAGATTATTTTCAGTGATTAGAAATTTTTCTTCTCTTTCTTCTATGTGATTGTAAGCTACTATTTCTTGATTAACAAAAGCTGCTTTTTCAATTTGCATAAGACCTACTGCTGGGTAATTATAAAGAAAGTCATAATGCATACCACCACTTTCTTGAGCAGAAATAGCCATTAAAAGGCTCGGATCAATTCCATACATTTTTCCATATTTTTCAAATAAATCAGTATAACGTTTAGCATTTTCTAAATTAGTAGTGTTTTCATTTGCATAGTCGAAAACAAATTCAGGTAAATCACTTTTAAGCATATTCGTTATTTCATCTTCAGTAGATGATTCTTCATCAGCTATTTTGATATCTTCCTTTTTTATTGTGTTTAAATTTTCTTTGGTAATATTTATTTGTTCATCATTGTTTTCATCAGTTATAGTTGCTTCATTGGTAATAGTTGGTTCTAAATTATTTTTATTAGGACTTATGGCCGTCAAAGCTATAAGAGTTCCTGCTACCATAATGCCCTTAAGGTGTGAATTGTCTTTTTTTAATTTCATTAGTTTATTAATTATGTTGTAGATTTTAATATTATTTTTCTTCTTATTATAATAATGTTGATAATCATTAACTATTTCAGAAACATAATCTTTTATATAACAATTTCTATCTAGTTTTTCATAACCATATTTTTGACAAATGTCTAAAAGCTTTTTTATATTGGCTTCATTTTTTATAATTCTTAATTTCTTATTATAATGAATTTCAGCACTTAAATTATTATCTTTTTTAAACTCAATAAAGTTCATAGTATCACCTTTTCAGTATATAGATTATCATAAATAAAAAATCTTGGCAATGAATAAATTGATTGACTCAAATGAAAAGTTAAATTTCAGAAAATAGGATTAAGTAGAATTTGTAAGACTAAATTGGTAGAAATAATAAAA
>CANRAX010000116.1 GCA_947628635.1 uncultured Bacilli bacterium
AGGCATTGCGCCTAATGGAGCCTATATTGCTGGTCGTCACGATTTAGTTGAACTTTGTGCGGAAAGATTAACACTACCAGGAGAAGGTAGAGAAGTAGGACCATCACTAGGAGTTAATAAACAGTTGCTTCAAGGAATATATTTTGCTCCATCAGTAGTAGCTGCGGCATTAAAAACAGCTGTACTTACTGCTAAAGTTATGGAAGATTTAGACTTTGAAGTTGAGCCTAAATATGATGAAGAAAGAGCAGATATTGTTCAAAATATTATTTTTAGGGATTCTACTAAATTGATTGAGTTTACTAGAGGAATTCAAAATGGTTCAGCCATAGATTCTAATGCTTTAGTTGAACCTTCTGATATGCCTGGTTATGATGATAAAATAATTATGGCTAGTGGTTCTTTTACACAAGGATCATCAATAGAACTTTCTTGTGACGGTCCACTAAGAGAACCATTCATTGCATATATGCAAGGTTCTTTAACTTATCCATATGGTAAGTTAGGGTTAATAAAGGCTTTATCAAGATTGTTAAATATGAAATAAAAAATGTCATACATTATAAAACTACTTCATAAAATTAATTGAAATGGAGGAAGTCGTATGATAAATAAACAAAATTTGTGGTTTTTAACATTATTTACTCTAATACTAGTATTAAGTATTTACTACATTACTATGCCTAATGATTTACTAGTAGAAGCCTTAAAGAAAGAACCAGCAACAGAAGAAAAAAGTGAAGCTAAAGAAACAATTGAAGAAGTTTCAAGTTTAGTCGCAATGCGTGTTAGTTTAGAAGAGGAAAGACAAACTGTTATGGATGAATTACAAGAAAAACTAACTAATGATAGTGCAACAAGTGAAGAAAAAAATAATGCCTATGAACAATTAAAGTATTTAAATGAAGTTCAAGGAAAAGAAGAAACTATTGAGAAAAAAATAAAAAAAGAATACAATATTAATTGCTTTGTAAAAATAGATAACAGTAATGCAAATTGCGTTTGTGTCTCAAATAAACATGATAACACGTTAGCCAATAACATCATGCGTCTTGTACAAGAAAACTATAAAAATAAAATGTATACAACCGTCAAATTTCAAAAATCTTAAAATAGGTAAAAGCATACAACTAATTTGAGTCTTTTCATAAAATACTTTAGGTGATAAGAAAAATGGCAAGTAATATATTAACGCCCCGTGAAAGAAAAATCTTTGAGCTTTTAATAGATAATATGAGTACCAAACAAATCGCAACTGAATTAGGTATAAGTGAAAAGACCGTTCGTAATCATATATCAAATGTTATGCAAAAACTTGGAGTTAATGGTAGAGCAGGGGCTGTTGTCGAATTATTAAAACTTAAAGAATTATCAATTTAAGCGTACTAAAAAAGTACGTTTTTTCATATACTACTTTAGGTGATAAAATGCTACGAACTAAAGCCTTACGCAAAATCTTTATAACAACGCTTTCAATGTTTATTTTACTAACGGTTTTTTCATTACCAACTTTTAAAAAAGATACTGTTTTAAGAACTAATTTAGAAGTTGACACAGCGACTTTAAAAACGGATAATATTTATTTATTAAATGAGAATGATTATTTAGTAAAAACTTCTGTTTTTATTTCTGCTAAAAAAACATCTGATAAAGTTCGTGAAATATTAAATAATTTGATTGTTAAAAATAATAATAAAATACCTACTGGTCTTAAAGGAACAATTCCTAAAAATACCATTGTAAAAGAAATAATTATAAATAATGGTATCGCTACAATAGATTTTTCTAAAGATTTATTGAGTGTCAGTAAAAAATATGAAAAACAAATGCTTACCTCGATAGTTTATTCTCTTTTGGAGTTAAAGGATATAAAAGGTGTAATTATTTTAGTTGATGGCAATACTTTAACGCATTATCCAAACTCTAAGGAAAAATTACCAGCTATTTTGGATAAGAAAATTGGAATTAATAATAATTACTTACTAACATCACGCAAAAATATTTCTAAAGTAGTCATTTATTATTTAGAAGATATTGCTGATACTTTGTATTATGTACCTGTTACTAAGTACCTTAATGATGATCGAGATAAAATAAAAATTATTATTGAAGAATTAACAACTAGTTATATATATGAACCTAATTTAATGAGCTTTTTGGATAGTAAAGTTGAACTTTTAAATTACTATGAAGAAAACGATGTTTTGTTTTTAAATTTTAATGATTATCTATATAATAATAGTGATAAAGTATTAGAAGAAGTTTTGTATAGTATAGCTTATTCTGTTTTTGATAACTATAATGTTAATATGGTTATGTTTGAAGTAAATGATAAAAAAGTTAAGTATATTTCACGAGGAGAAATTTAAGGCAAAAAAAAGAATATAAAATCAGTGCAAGGATAAAGATAAAGAAATGAATTTGTCCTTGTATTTTTATTTTGCCTCACCATAGTTAAAAAGTAATATCACGATATAAGAAAAGGGAGCTTTAAATAAATAATTTGTAAAGTAATTTACCACTGATTTTTTA